>NZ_JBHZAN010000032.1:0-116533 GCF_042754285.1 Streptomyces sp. NPDC059224 | reverse complement strand
CACCGGACACGTCCGGTGGGCCCCGTCCCGTCAGCGTCGCGGGCGGCGCTCAGAGCCAGTCGCGGCGGGCCGCGTGCCAGCCCAGCTGCATCCGGGTCGCGACGCCCGCCAGACTCATCAGGCCCTGGATGCGCCGCTGGACGGTGCGCTTGCTGACCCGAAGCTGTCCGGCTATCGCCTCGTCCGTCATGCCGGCGACCATCAGGGAGAGCAGGTGCCGGTCCTCCCCGACCGGCGAGGCGGCGTCCGTGGTGCCGGCGCCGCCGATCTGGCCCTCCTCGGTGACCCGGAGCGGAGCACCGATCTCCCAGTGGTGTTCGAACAGGGCGATGAGCGCGTCCAGCAGGCTGGACTCCCGCACCACCGCGGCCTGCAGTTCCCGGGGGTTGCGGGAGGTCCCGGAGGGGGCCAGCGGCAGGACGGCCACCGAGCGGTCGGCGATCGCCATCCGCAGTGGCAGCAGAGGCACCGCCCGGGCGACCTCTCCGGCGCACACGCCCTTGACGACGTAGTCCACCGCGTCGGGGTCGTCGAAGTACGCCTGCTCGTACAGGGCCCGGTAGAGCACGCCCCGCTCCAGCGCGTCGAACTCCTCCTGGTTGCTCTCCGGGGACATGGCCACGTACTGGGCCTTCACGAACCACATCATCTCGCGGCCGGCGCCGTACTGGAGCTGGCGCAGGTGCTGGCGCAGTGCCGCCGCGCCGGTGATGATCTCGATGGCCTCGCCCGTGCCCCGGGCCCATGCGCTGCGGCGGTGGGTCTCCACCAGTTCGTGGACGGCGGCCCGGGTCTGTTCCAGGGCGTCGAAGCGGCGTTGGAGCCGGGGCAGGAGGGCCACCTGCGGCGGCACGGCCGTGAACCATTCGGGACTGTCCTCGGCCACCGACGCCAGGCCCTTGTGTTCCAGCGCGCGCAGCACCAGCCGCGCGGTCACGACGTCGAGGGCCGAGCGGCCGGAGATGTCCTGGACGGACGCCGTCCCGGTGGCGACCAGGAGGCGGTACACCTCGCTCTCGTCGGCCGTCAGGCCCACCGTCTCCAGCATGCCGTCACCCTTCTCCCATCCAGTGACCCCGGTCGGGGACGCTCGAGTCTCACAGACGGCCGGCCACGGCGCCGGATCGATCCGCACCGGCGGGTTCGGCCGTCGTTCCAGCGCCGGGCGGGGAGGCCGCGCGAGGAGGACCGCACGGTGAGCCGCGTGCTAGCGTGGGGCGTTTGCAGCGTCGCTGTGACGGTGCCCGCTCCGCGGTCCCCGGCCGGCGGCCGCGTTCCCGCCGCGCCTTCCTCGGTACGGTCCCTTCGGAGGAAGGCTCTCTGTGAGCGAATCACCACGCGCCGATGACCGGCGGCAGGACGAGGTGCCCGGGTCGCCGGACACCGCCGCCGCTCCGCCCGCGGCGTCCTTCGCGGAGCTGGGGCTGCCGCCCGCGCTCCTGCGGGCGCTCGACGAGCACGGCGTGACCGTGCCCTTCCCCATCCAGGCGGCGGCGCTGCCGAACGCGCTCGCGGGGCGGGACGTCCTGGGCCGGGGCCGCACGGGATCCGGCAAGACGCTCGCCTTCGGTCTCGGGCTGCTGGCCCGGACGGCCGGGCGGCGCGCGCGGCCCAAGGAGCCGCTGGCGCTCGTCCTGGTCCCCACCAGGGAGCTGGCGCAGCAGGTCGGCGAGGTGCTCACCCCCTACGCCGGGGCGCTTGGGCTGCGGCTCGCGACCGTGGTGGGCGGGGTGTCCGTCGGACGTCAGGCGGCGGCGCTGCGGGACGGCGCCGAGATCGTCGTCGCCACGCCCGGCCGGCTGCACGACCTCGTCGACCGCAACGGATGCCGGCTGGGACAGGTGCGCATCACGGTCCTGGACGAGGCCGACCAGATGTGTGACATGGGGTTCCTGCCGCAGGTCACCGAAGCCCTGGACCAGGTGCGCCCGGACGGGCAGCGGATGCTGTTCTCCGCCACCCTCGACGGTGATGTCGACCAGCTGGTACGGGACTACCTGCGCGACCCCGCCGTCCACTCCGTGGACCCCTCGTCCAGCGCGGTCCCGGCGATCGACCACCACGTCCTCGTCGTGCACGGCCCCGACCGCTACGCCGTGATCACGGAGATCGCCGCGCGGGACGGCCGCGTCCTGCTGTTCTCGGACACCAAGCACGGCGTCGACCAGATCACCCGGCATCTGCGGGCCAGCGGTGTGGCCGCGGCCGCCCTGCACAGCGGCAAGTCGCAGCCACAGCGCACCAGGACCCTGGCCCAGTTCAAGAACGGCCAGGTCACCGCGCTGGTGGCGACCAACGTCGCGGCACGCGGCCTGCACGTCGAGGACCTCGACCTGGTGGTCAACGCGGACCCGGCCACCGATCCGAAGGACTACCTGCACCGCGCGGGCCGCACGGCCCGGGCCGGCCGCTCCGGCACCGTGGTGACACTCGTCCTGTCGGCACAGCGCCGCGAGACGAGCCAGGTCATGGCGGACGCCGGCGTCGCCCCCCAGGTCACCAAGGTGCGGTCCGGCGAGGCGGAGCTGAGCCGGATCACCGGCGCCAGGACCCCCTCAGGAAAGCCTCTCGACGGCGGCCCGGCCGTACCGCGCCCCAAGAACCACAACGCCCCGTTCCGCGGCCTGGGCAGCACCAAGGACGCCAGGAGCGGCTCCGGCGGCAGGCCGTCCCGCAAGACCAGCGAGGCCCGCAAGCTCGCGGAGGCCCGCGAGGCGGCGCGGGTACGGCGCGGCGGCTGAGCCCGGCTCCCCCCCGCCGGTCCCCGGCGGGGCGAGGGCGGAAGCCGGTGCCGGTACCGCGCGGTCACCGCGCGGCGGCGGCCTCCCGGGCGATTTCCTCGAACCGGGCGTTCATGGCCTCGCCCAGCGCCTGGGCGGCGGAGAGCGGGCGCACCATCACGGTGAGGTCGTCGATCTTCCCGTTCTCGTCGACGTGCAGGAAGTCGCAGCCCTGGAGCTGTTTGCCGGCCACCGTCGCGGTGAAGACCAGGGCGTGGTCCCGGCCGTCGGGGCTCGCCATCTCCCGTACGTAGGTGAAGTCCCCGAAGACCTGGGTCACCGCGCGCAGGATCGCCACGGTGATCGCCTTGCCCGCGTACGGCTTGAAGGCGACCGGGCTGGTGAAGACGACGTCGTCGGCCATCAGGGCGGCCACGGCGTCCAGGTCGTCGCTCTCGACGGCCTTGCGGAAGGGATGCATGGGTCCACCTCACCTAGTCAAAAAATTGAGTAGGCGCATGCTAGCGTGCACCCATGGCTCTGCGGAATGCGCTGATGGCCGCCCTCCTGGAGGGCGAGGCCTGCGGGTACGACCTCGCGAAGGAGTTCGACGC
Organism: Streptomyces sp. NPDC059224; assembly: GCF_042754285.1. Classification (NCBI taxonomy): domain Bacteria; kingdom Bacillati; phylum Actinomycetota; class Actinomycetes; order Kitasatosporales; family Streptomycetaceae; genus Streptomyces; species Streptomyces sp. NPDC059224. The sequence continues at coordinate 113,199 of NZ_JBHZAN010000032.1, read as the reverse complement.
GACGGTCGCCAACTTCTGGGCGGCCACGCCCCAGCAGCTCTACCGCGAGCTGGACCGTCTGGAAGCCGAGGGCCTGGTCGCCGCGCGCGTCGTCGAGCAGGAGCGCCGGCCCAACAAGCGGCTGTTCTCGCTCACGGAGGCGGGCCGCCGGGCGGTGCGCGCCTACACCGCCGAGCCCCCGGCCCGGCCCGCGGTGGTCCGGGACGAGCTGCTGGTCAAGGTGCAGTGCGCGGACGCCGGTGACATCGCGGCGGTCCGCGCGGCCGTCGCCGGGCGGATGGACCTGGCCACCGCCAAACTGGCCCGCTACGAACGGATCCGCCGGCGCCTGCTCGCCGGGCGCTCGGAGGAGGCGTACTTCGCGGAGGCGGAGCGCGTCGGCCCGTACCTCACGCTGCTGCGCGGGATGTCCTTCGAGCGGGAGAACCTGCGATGGGGTGAGCTCGCGCTGCGCAGGCTGGCGGAACGGGCGGCCGTACATGTTCAACAAAGTGATTAGGTGCACGGACGGGGCGCCCGACATGCGGACGCCCCGTGACCGGGCTCGGATCAGCAGGTGGCGACCCCCGGCAGCCACGCCGGGCCCTTGATGTAGATGTTCGTCATCCAGGCGCCGTTGGTCAGCTTGGACCAGGCGTCGTTGGTGTACCCCTCGGCGGTGACCGTCTGCGCGTGGGACTGGCAGACCACGTTGACCGTCGTGGGCTGCGGGAAGTAGTCGACGACACCGGCGTTCACGTTGGGCTCGCTGTGCGTGCGCACGCCCGTGCCCCAGGTCTGGAACGCGGTGCTGCCCCCGGTCGGCGGCGGGGCGCTGTCGCCGCCGCAGTCCGGGATGCCGGGCAGCTCGGCCGGTCCCTTGATGTAGATGTTGGTCAGCCAGGAGCCGTCGGCCAGCTTGGACCAGATGTCGTTGGTGTACCCCTCGGCGGTCACCGTCTCCGCGTGCTCCTGGCACTGGACCGACACCTGGGTCGGCCCGGCGAAGGTGTCCACGACGGAGGAGCGCACGCTCGGCGTGGAGTGCGTGCGCACCCCCGTTCCCCAGGTCTCGAACGTCGTACCGCCGTTGGCCGGCGGCGGCACCGGCGTGCCCGACGGGTTGACGCGGATCGCGCCCGCGTAGTCGCCGCCCGTGCGCACCGGGGCGACCCGGATGTGGGTGCCCGACTCGTAGGCCTCGACCATCTGCCCGGCGCCCAGGTACATGGCGACGTGGTGGATGTGCCCGCTGCCCCAGAACATCAGGTCGCCGGGGACCAGGGGAGCGGTGCCCTGGGAGGCCGAGAAACGGGCCGTGGCCTGTGAGCTGTGGTACTGGTCGTCGGCCGTGCCGTTGAGCAGGTCGCGGCCGGTCGCCCGGTAGTACGCGTACCGCATCAGGCCCGAACAGTCGAAGCCCCTGCGCTCGTTGTCGTGCAGGCTGTCGGGGTCGGAGCCGTCGTAGTAGCCGTAGGTGGCACCGGGGGTGGCGCCGTGGCCGCCGCCCCAGCTGTACCAGACGCCGATCTGTGAGCAGGCCGCGCCGACGGCGGCCTCCGCGGTGGCCGAGGCGCCGGAGGCCAGTACTCCGCAGGCCGTGTCCTGGGCGGCACGCGGGGCGGCCGCGTGTGCGGTGGCGGGGAGGAAGGCGATCAGCGAGATTGCCGCGGTGGCGGCCAACGCCCGGCCCGGCGAGGTGATTTCGGAGAGTTTCAAGATGCACATCCTTGGTCGACGTGGAGCCGTGTACCGGGGGTCCGGTGGCGTGCCCGGGTGCCGCGCCCCACCCCCGTCGGGACGCGGCACCCGGTGTTCAGCCGCCCAGCGCGGCGCGCATCTTGGCCAGCGCCCGCATCCGGTTGCGCTGGACGGTGCCGCGATGGGCACCGAGCCGTTCCCCGGCCGTGTCGTGGGTGAGGCCCTCCAGATCGACGAGGATCACCGCGGCCGCCTCCTTCGGGGAGAGCACGCTCAGCAGGGCCAGGGCGGTGGCCGAGGCCTCGTACGAGCCGAGCCCGCCGTCCCAGCCGGCCTCGGGCAGGCGGTCGGTGGTGCGCTCACGGCGGGAGGGGTGCAGCCAGGAGTCGCGCAGCAGGTTCAGCGCGACCGTGCAGGTGTAGGCGTACGGATGGGTCTGGTGCGTGAGATTCCGGGCACGGGCCCGCCGGGACAGCCGCAGATACGTCTCCTGCAGCAGGTCGTCGGCGTCGTGCGGATTGCCGGTCAGGGCCAGCAGCCGTCTGCGCAGTCTGGGCATGTCGGCGGTGAAGGCGGCGTCGAAGTCGGCGGGAGTGACGGGTACGTGACCCGCCTCACCCGTTGCCCGTGCGGTTTCGCGCGGCTCCTGCGCACAGGTGCCGCCGTGGCTTTCCATGATCGTCCCCCGTCGGTCGGTCGTGGTCCTCGCGGTGTCCGCGCGGAAGAGGTGCGGTTCCGCTGGTCAGGCGGTGCGGACGGAGGCCGGGGCGGGTCCGTAGCGGGCGGCCGGCGCGCCGCTCAGCAGCGCCCAGTACCGGTCTCCGTAGGACCAGTGCCACCACTCCGTCGGGTAGTTGACGAAGCCGGCCGTGGTCAGGGCCTGCGCCATCAGCGCCCGGTTGGCGCGCGCCTCGGCGCCGATGCCTGCCGCCCCGGTACGGCAGGCGCCCGCGCTCTCCTCCGGGGTGGCGTTGACCTCCGTGCCCAGCGGCAGTTCGGTGCCGTCGGCGGTGCACAGGGTCAGGTCCACCGCCCCGCCGCTGACATGGGGGGCCACCTCCGGCGGGGAGATGTAGGCGCTGGCCAGCTCCCGGATCCGGTCCGGCGGCGCGTCGGGACGGGCCGCGCGCAGCGTCGCCGCGTACTGCTCGAAGTAGCGGCTCTGCAGTTCGGGCGGCCGGTACCCCTCCACCAGCAGGAACCTGATCCCGGCGGGCAGCAGCGACTGCGCGTCCAGGAGCCGGCCGAGCGCTCCGGAGCGCAGGTGCGCGTAGCTGCCGTCCGGGTCCGCCTGGCGGGGGTCGAGCAGCAGGCCGTCAGTGCCGCGCAGATCGACCAGCGGTTCACCGCACTCCTGCTCGGTGACCGCCGCGACCCGGGGGTCGGAGAGCGTGATGATGTCCGTCACGCAGACAACAGTGCCCGGTGCCCCTGCAATTGCCCTGCAGGTTCGCTGCAAGCCGGCACCAGGGGTGGCACGGACCCGGCCGGGTCACGACGGCCCGTCGGCCCGGCGTTCGCGGGCCTCCCGTCCGCCCGACGACCGGAACACCTCCAGCGCCTGTGCCCGGGCCGCCCGGGCGGTCTCCGGGTCGCCGTCCGCCGTCCACACCGCGGCCAGGTCCCAGACCGTCCGCGCCCGCCACAGCGACAGCCCGAGCTCCGTCCAGAGGGCCGTCGCGTGCTCCAGCGGCTCCCGGGCCCCGTCGGTGTCCCCGGCGGCAAGCCGCGCCTCCCCGAGCGTGCGCAGCACCAGCGCCTCGCCGAACCTGTCCTGCCGTTCCCGGGCCACCGCCAGACAGCGCACCAGCCGCCGCGCCGCCTGCTCCGCCCGGTCCGTGCGCAACTCCACCTTGGCCAGGGCCTGTTCTGTGTACATCGCGCCGAAGGTGTCGTGCAGGTCGGTGAAGAGCCGCAGCGCGTCGCGCAGCAGGCGTTCGGCCTCCGGGTACCGGCCCTCGGCCCGGTCGCACAGGGCCAGCGAGCGCAGGGTGAGCCCCTCGCCGTGCAGGTCGCCGGCGGCCCGGTAGAGGTCCAGGGCGCGGGACAGTGCCTTTCGGGCCTGTGTGCCGTGCCCCAGTTCACGGTGCACGTACCCGATGCCGTACAGCACCCGGGCCCGGGGACTCACGTCGCCGTCCTCGCCGTACCGCTCCAGGGCGGTCTCCAGCAGGTTCAACGACTCCGCGTAGCGGGCCTGTTCGTGCCGGACGGTGCCCATACCGGCCAGCGCAACCGCCGACCCCTCCGCCGATCCCTCCCCGAACAGCCGCAACGCGTCCGTGAAGTACGCATAGGACTCCTCGAACCGGTCCTGTTCGTAGCGGAGCTGACCGAGTCCGGCGAGCAGCCAGGCCTCGCCCTCGACGTCGCCGCTGCGGCGCACCGCGGCCATGGCGGCGGTGTGCGAACGGGACCAGGCGTCGAACTGGTTGTACAACGCGGCCGAACTCGCTATCAGCGCCCCGGCGAGGTCCCGGGCGGCCCGCGCCATGCCGTGGTCGGCGCAGTGCGTCACGGCGGCCAGCAGTCCGGGCTGCTCGGCGGCGAACCAGGCCGCGGGCCGGGCGAGCAGCGCATCCTCGGTCTCCGGGTCGAGCGGCCGTACGGCGGCCGGTTCCGGGAAGTGCCGTACCGCGCCGCCGGGGCCGCGGGCGGCCGCCTTCCGGGCCAGGTCCAGCCAGCAGCCGACCAGACGCAGCACCGCGGCGGCACGCTCCTCGGCGCTCTCCTCGGCGAGACAGCGCTCGCGGGCGTGTTCGCGGGCCAGGTCGTGGATCCGGTAGCGGGCGAGCCCGGTGCCGTCCATGCCGATCACGTCGATGAAGTGGCAGTCCACCAGCCGCTCGACGGCTTCCTCGGCCTCCTCGGCCCCTATGCCGAGGAGCGGGGCGGCGATCCAGGCCGCGAAGTCGGGCAGCTCCAGCAGGGCGAGGCGGCGCAGGGCCCGTCGCTCCTGCGGTGCGAGGTCGGCGTAGCCGAGTTCCAGACTGGTGCGCAACTCCAGGTCACCGGCGCGGAGTTCGTTGAGCCGGCGCTGTTCGTCACGCAGACGCCCGGCGAGCCGGGCGGGCGCCCAGTGCGGGCGGGCGGCCAGCCGGGCCCCGGCGATGCGCACGGCGAGCGGCAGCCGCCCGCACAGGGTGACGATCTCCGCGGCCCGCTCCGGATCCGCCCCGGTCCGCCCTTCGCCGGCCACCCGGCGGAACAGGTCGAGAGCCTCGGCCTCGTTTGGCGCGGCGAGGTCCAGATGGGCGGCACCCTCCAGGGCCACCAGCCGGCGGCGGCTGGTGATCAGCACCGCGGAGCCGGGGCCGGGCGGCAGCAGCGGCCGGACATCCGCCTCGCCGGCCGCGTTGTCCAGGACGACCAGGACCCGCCGGTGCCCGATGTGGGTGCGGTACAGGCCGGTCAGCTCCTCGACGCCGGAGGACACCGAGTCCGGGTCGACCCCCATCGCGCGCAGCAGCCGGGCGAGGGCGTCGGCGGGTTCCAGCGGGGTGGTGTCGGCGGCCCTCAGGTCCACGAACAGGCGCCCGTCCGGGAAGAGTTCGGCGGTGCGGTGGCCGACGTGCACGGCGAGGGCCGTCTTGCCCATGCCGGAGCGCCCGGAGATCACCCCGATCGGGGGTGCGGTGCGGCCGCTGTCGCCGACGCTCCGCAGCAGCTCGGTGGCCCACTTCACCTGTTCGGCACGGCCGACGAAGTCGGCGATGTCGGGCGGGAGATGGGAGGGAGCGGGCTCGGCGCTCCGCTGGGCGGGAACCGTGCGGGCCGGCTGCCCCGTCCCCAGCACGTGGGTGTCACCGCTCAGTACGGCCTGGTGGACCGCGCGGAGCTCCGCACCCGGGTCGATGCCCAGCTCGTCACGGAGGACCGTACGGCCGTCCTGGAAGACGCGCAGCGCGTCGGAGACCCGGCCGGTGCGGAACAGGGCCGTCATCAGCTGGCCGCGCGGCCGCTCCCGCAGCGGATGGGCGGCCACATGGGCGAGCAGCGGCGCGATCACCCCGTCGGCGCGGCCCAGCTCCAGCGCCAGCCCGAAGGACTCCTCCTGAGCGACGAGCCGCAGCTCCCCGAGCCGGGCCGCCTCGATCCGCGCGAACGACTGGCCGAGCCCTTCCAGCGCCTCCCGGCCCCGCCACAGCCCCAGCGCCTCGGCCAGCGTCTCGGCGGCCTCCTCCGGACGCCCCGCGGACCGACCCGCCAGGAGGAGTTCCTCGAAGCGGCGGGCGTCCACCCGGCCGGGGGCGAGGTCGGCGACATAGCCCGGGGGACGGGTGCGGATCACCTCGGTACTGCCGACCCGGGACAGCGCCCGGCGCACGGCCGAGACGTGGGTGGCCACCAGAGCGCCCGCGGTGGCCGGGGCCTCCTCGTCCCAGACGAAGTCCACCAGGCGTTCGGTGGAGATCACCTCGCCCAGGTGCACGACGAGTGCGGCGAGGACGGCCAGGGGCCGCGAACCGCCGAGCGGGGCCCGTCGGCCCCCTTCCCAGACCTCCACCGGGCCGAGCAGACGCACTTCGAACATCGGTCCCCGATCGCTCCTGGCGGATGCCGACAACGATATCGGCGGGGGCCGTCCGAGCAGGGCGAGAGGCGGGCCGTCGTGACCGGATCCGTGCTGCCCGGCCGGTGGCCGGCAACCTCCGGGACGCCCGGTCCGCCGATCGCGGGCGGGGCCGTGGGGGTCCCGGGGCGGGATCCGCCGGCGAGCGCAGTTGGCTGGTTTCTGTGGGTGGGCACAGCGGTCCCTGTGCGTGAGACGGGTGGCCGGAGGTCCTCGTATGACCGTGCCCCCGGATTCGCCGCGAATTCCGTCCCGCCGGAACTTCTTCCCGGCCGCATGTCATACGAACGCCCCGCCGGCACCGTCAACGGCGCGAAAGCCCCCAGCCGTCCGCCGCCGCCCAGGGAGTTGCCCGATGAAGCGCCCCGTCCTCCGTCGCAAGGTCGCGCAGCTGAGCGTCGTCGCCGCCGTGGCCGCGCTGGCACTCACCGGCTGCTCCCGGGAGTCCGGCGGCGGTCCGGCACCGGTCGCCGCCGCCAAGGCGCGCGAGCTGACCTGGGCCGAGGACCTCCGGATCTCGGACGCCGAACAGCGCCTGATCGCGCGGTGCATGGACCGCCAGGGCTTCCGCTACTGGTCCGGCAGCTCCCTGTCCCTGGCGGAGAGCCGGCCGGTGGGCTACGTCCAGGACGACGTCCGCTGGGCGCGGACCTACGGCTACGGCAGCCGGATCGCCGCCAAGGAGGACCGCGCCCGGCTGCGCAACCCCAACATCGCCTACCGCAAAGGACTTTCGGCGGACCGCCGAGCCGCCTACGACACCGCCCTGGACGGCGGACGCAAGACGGAGCTGCTGCGCACCGGGGTACCCGGCGGCGGCTCGGTCAGCAAGCGGTCCGGCGGCTGCGACGCGGCCGCCGAGCGCACGCTGTACGGCGATCCGGCCGCCTGGTTCCGGCTGGACTCCACCGCGAGCAACCTGCGTCCGCTGTACGTAGGCAAGCTGCTGCACGACCGGCGCTTCACCGCCGCCGTGCACGACTGGGCGAGCTGCATGAAGCGGGCCGGTCACCCCTACCCGGACCCGGACGCGGCCCGGCAGGCCACGCGGCAGCACCCCGCCGTGCAGAGCCGGGCCGAGGAGGCCCGCAGCTTCGCCGCCGAGACCCGGATCGCGGTCGCCGACGCCACCTGCGCCCGCCAGGTCTCCCTCAAGTCCGTGGGCCGGGACCGGGAGGCCCACTACCTGGCGCGGCTGAACGCGAAGTACGGCACCCAGCTGGACGCCTACCGGCAGGCGCGGCAGCAGGCGCTGGCACGCGCCGAACGGCTGGTCCCCGCCCGCGCCTGACACCGGCGGGCGCCCCACGAACTCCGCGGCACTCCGCCCGCGGCTCCCACCCACACCCACACCCACACCCACACCCGCCTCCGTCGAGGCAGAACGGAATCCGTCATGCGCAAGATGACCATCGCCCTCGCCACCCTGGGCCTGGCGGCCCTCGGCCTGTCCGTACCCGTGAACGCCCACGCCGTCTCCGGCTGCAACGCGAAGTGGCCGGGCCGGGACGGCTACGTGCGGGCCTGGCGGGACGCCGACTGCCAGGGCGAGCTGCTCGGTGCCACCGCGGGCAACGACCCCGACTGGGGCGACAATTACGACGCCTTCCGCAGCGGCGACCAGAACGCCGCCTCCTCGGTGATGAACAGCGGCTTCGTCGGCGGCAAGGACGTCGTGGCCTTCTACTACGTGGCCGGCTACCCGGACTGGGCCTACGGCTGCCTCAAGCCGGGCGAGCTGTACGTGGACAACCTCGCCCGCAACCACTTCACCAACGGCGAGAACATGAACGACAACATCATGTCCCACGTGTGGGTGGCGTCCAGCGCCTGCGCCCCGGGCTCCTTCATCAGCTGAGACCGCACGCCGGCCACGGCCGTCCCGGGCCGTGGCCGGCCCCGCCTCCGCAGCGGCCGACCATCACCTCACGTACCGCCGAGTTTCACATCCGCGCCACCGGACCCTTCCCTGACGTTCGATGCCCTTGGAACACTCGCACCTGCACACAATCCGCCCTGTTCCGGCCATCCCGTACGCCAGGATGAGAGGTCGCACACCCATGACCGAAGTAAACCGGCGCCGATTCCTTCAAGTCGCCGGCGCCACCACGGCGTTCACCGCGCTGTCCAGCAGTGTCCAGCGCGCCGCCGCGCTGCCCGCCAACCACCGCACGGGGTCGATCGAGGATGTCGAGCACATCGTCGTCCTGATGCAGGAGAACCGTTCCTTCGACCACTACTTCGGCACCCTCAGAGGCGTCCGCGGCTTCGGCGACCCGCGTCCGGTGACCCAGGGCGGCAGGTCGGTGTGGCACCAGTCGAACGGCACCAAGGACATCCTGCCGTTCCACCCGGACGCCGACGACCTGGGCCTCGCCTTCATCCAGGACCTCCCGCACGGCTGGGCCGACACGCACACCGCCGTCAACAACGGCAAGTACGACAAGTGGGTCCCGGCCAAGGGCTCCACGACCATGGCGTACCTGAACCGGGACGACATCCCGTTCCACTACGCGCTCGCCGACGCCTTCACCATCTGCGACGCCTACCACTGCTCGTTCATGGGCTCCACCGACCCCAACCGCTACTACCTGTGGACGGGGTACACCGGCAACGACGGCCAGGGCGGCGGCCCGGTCCTCGGCAACGACGAGGCCGGCTACTCCTGGACGACGTACCCCGAGCGCCTGGAGAAGGCGGGCGTCTCCTGGAAGATCTACCAGGACGTCGGCGACGGCCTGGACGCGGCCGGCGGCTGGGGGTGGATCCAGGACGCCTACCGGGGCAACTACGGCGACAACTCGCTGCTCTACTTCAAGCAGTACCAGAACGCCAAGCCCGGAGACCCGCTGTACGACAAGGCCCGCACCGGGACCGACGCCACCCAGGGCGAGGGCTTCTTCGACCGGCTCAAGGCCGACGTCAAGTCCGGCGAGCTGCCGCAGATCTCCTGGGTGGTCGCCCCCGAGGCATTCACCGAGCACCCCAACTGGCCCGCCAACTACGGTGCCTGGTACATCTCCCAGGTCCTCGACGCGCTCACCGCCGACCCCGCGGTGTGGGCGAAGACCGCCCTGTTCGTCACGTACGACGAGAACGACGGCTTCTTCGACCACCTGATACCGCCGTTCCCGCCGGCCTCCGCCGCGCAGGGCAGGTCCACGGTCGACCCGGCCCTGGACCTCTTCAAGGGCGACGCGAGCCACGCGGCCGGCGCCTACGGCCTCGGCCAGCGGGTGCCGATGATCGTCGTCTCCCCGTGGAGCAAGGGCGGTTACGTCTGCTCCGAGACGCTCGACCACACGTCGGTCATCCGGTTCATGGAGAGGCGCTTCGGTGTCCACGAGCCGAACATCTCGCCCTGGCGGCGCGCCGTCAGCGGTGATCTGACCGCCGCGTTCGACTTCTCCCGCAAGGACACCAAGCCGGTCGCGCTGCCGTCCACGGACGGCTACCGGCCGCCGGACAAGGACCGCCACCCCGACTACGTGCCGACCCCGCCCGCCAACCCGGCGCTGCCCAGGCAGGAGCGTGGCTCCCGGCCCACCCGGCCGCTCAAGTACGCCCCGCTGGTGGACGGTTCGCTGGACGCGGCGGCCGGCAGGCTCACGCTGACCTTCGCGTCCGGCGCGCAGGCCGGTGCCGCCTTCCTGGTCACCTCCGACAGTCGTACCGACGGCCCCTGGAGCTACACCACCGAGGCCGGCAAGTCCGTCTCCGACACCTGGAACTCGGTGTACTCGGGCGGCTCCTACGACCTGACCGTGCACGGCCCGAACGGCTTCCTGCGCGGCTTCCGGGGGCGCGGCAAGGCGGCCGGTCCCGAGGTCACAGCCCGGCACCACGGTGACGACATCGAGCTGACCTTCACCAACCGGGGCAGCGGCACGGTGAAGCTGCGGGTGGCGGACGGATACGGCGGCCGGGGCCGCACGTTCACGGTGCGCGCGGGCGCCACCGTCAAGCACATCGCCCACCTCAACCACAGTGACCGCTGGTACGACCTGACGGTCACCTCCGAGTCCGACGCGGCTTTCGTGCGCCGGTTCGCGGGGCATGTGGAGACCGGCCGTCCCGGCGTGAGCGACCCGGCGATCATCACCGTATGACAACGGGGAGGGAACGCATCGTGCGGACTGATCAGGTACCGGTCAGCCCGGGGTAATGTGCCCCGGTGACCACGCAATCGAACACTCCTGCAGACTCGTACCGCGATCCGAACGGTGCCTCTCCGACACTCTTCACCGAGCCGGTCCTGGTGGTGAACCAGAAGGCCAAGCTGATCGAGCTGACCAATGAGTACAAGGTCATGGACCAGCACGGCCAGGAGATCGGCTCGGTGGTCGAGGTCGGCCAGAGCGCTCTGAAGAAGATCCTGCGCTTCGTCTCCAGCCTCGACCAGTACATGACCCACCGGCTGGAGATCCGCGACGCCCAGGGGCAGCCGCAGCTGCTGCTGACCCGGCCCGCGAAGATATTCAAGTCCCGGGTGATCGTGACGCGCCCGGACGGCTCCACGGTCGGTGAGATCGTCCAGCAGAACATGATCGGGAAGATCAACTTCGCGATGATGGTGGACGGCCAGAAGGTCGGCGCGATCAAGGCGGAGAACTGGCGCGCCTGGAACTTCGCGATCGTCGACCACGCCGAGCAGGAGGTGGCCCGGATCACGAAGACGTGGGAGGGGCTCGCCAAGACGATGTTCACCACCGCCGACAACTACGTGCTGCAGATCCACCACCAGTTGCCGGAGCCGCTGCGGAGCCTGGTGGTGGCGACGGCGCTGACCGTCGACACGGCACTGAAGCAGGACTCCCGCGGACTGGGCTGAGGATCGGTCCGCGGCCGCGTGACGGGCCTGCGCACCGGGCGGGAGTGCGATCGGTCCGCGCGCGGCCGCGGGCGTGGGGGCCGGCCCCCCAGTTCCTCCCCCGGCCGAAGGCGGGGGAGGGTCACAGCGCCGTGAGCTGTCCGGGTTCCTGTTTCTGCTGAGGAAGCAGCGCCTGCTCCGCCGCGACCCGTGCCGACTCCAGGGCCAGCACCGCGGCCACCGGATGCTCGTCGCCGTCCGGTTCCACGACCCGGGCGGCCGCCGGGGTCACCCGGGTCAGCAGGATCACGCCGTAGGAGGCGAGGCCGGCGCCCGCCAGTGCGAGCAGGATGCCGGTCGCGCCGCCGTTCAGGCCCTGTCCCAGCAGGGTCAGGCCGATGACCGCGGCCGCCACCGGGTTGGCCAGGGTGACCACCGCGAGGGGGGCGCCCAGCCCGCCCCGGTAGGCGAGCTGGGAGAGCAGCAGGCCGCCCACCGCGAACGCGGCCACCAGGAGCGTCACCACGATCACCTCGACGCCCAGAACCGGGCCGGAGCGGTCCGTGGCCGCCACCGTGACCGTCTGGGTGAGGGCCGAGGCGACGCCCGAGGCGAAGCCGGAGGCCGTCGCGTGCCGCAGGCCCGGCCGGGCGCCGGGGCGCGACAGGGCGCCGATCAGGGCGGCGGTGGTACCGGCCACCGCGAGGGCCTCGGTGAGGCTCAGCACCCGATGGGGTGCGGGGCCGGAGGCCGTGACCAGCAGGGCACCGAGACCGAGCAGGGTCAGGGCCGTGCCCCGCCACTCCGTCACGCTGACCCGGCGCCCGGCCGCCCGCGCGCCCATCGGGACGGCCGCGACCAGGGTGAGTGCGCCCAGCGGCTGTACGAGGGTGAGAGGCCCGTACTTGAGAGCCACGACGTGCAGCAGCGCGGCGCCCGCGTTGAGGCCGACCGCCGCCCACCAGGCACCGGAGCCGAGCAGTCGTACCAGACCCGCTTCGGAGGTCTTCGCCGCGAGCCGCTCCTGGGCGACCGCGGCGGCCGCGTAGGCGACGGCCGAGACCAGGGAGAGCAGGACGGCGATCAGGGCCGCGGCGCTCATCGGCCCACCCCTGCCAGTGCGGGCTCTTCCACGGTGAGTCCCCGGGTGCCGCGTCCGGCCGTGGTGGCCGTGCGATGGGGCGGGTTGATCAGGGCGAGGGCGGCGGCCAGCATCACGGTGGCGACGATCGCGTCCAGCCAGTAGTGGTTCGCGGTGCCCACGATCACCAGCAGGGTGAGCGCCGGGTGCAGCAGCCACAGCCAGCGCAGGCCCGGTCGGAGACCACGGCGCGTAGCGCCTGGTCCGGGGTGGTGGGAGACGGGCGGGCGGGTCGCGACGATCAGGCCGACCGCCACCATCAGGGCCCAGCCGAAGTGCAGCGAGGGCATCGCGGCGAACTGGTTGGAGAGGTGGTCGCTGGCGGGCGGGCCGTACACGGAGGGGCCGTACACCCGGGCCGTGTCGACGAGGCCGGTCGCGGCCAGCATCCGCGGCGGGGCCAGCGGGAAGGTGAAGGGGAGCACCAGGGCGGCGGCGGTGACCACGGCGAGGACCCGGCGGGCCCAGACGTAGTGCGCGGGCCGCTTGAGGTAGAGCCAGATGAGGAAGGCCAGCGTGGCCGGGAAATGAATCGTCGCGTAGTAGGTGTTGGCCAGGTGGACGAGGGTGCCGTCGTGCAGCAGCGGGGACTGCACGTCGGCCTCCGAGGGCAGGTGCAGGGTGCGTTCCAGGTCCCAGATCCGGTGGGCGTTGTGCAGGGCCTCCGTGGTGTGGCCGGTGGCCAGCTGACGCCCGAACTTGTAGACGAGGAAGAGTCCCGCGACGAGCAGGAACTCACGGACGAGCGGCGGCCGGGCTATCGCCCCCGGCTCCGCTGCTGCCGGCTCGGACTGGGATCTCATCCCAGGCCCCCTCACTGACGGTGGTGCTGTACGGGGTCCGGGCGGTGGCCCGGACACGCCGATGCTCATCGATACGAATGCGTACCGATACGCCACTGTACCGATACGTCCGAGTACCGGTACAGTGGCGTATCGATAGACGTAGGCCACACTGGTTGTAGGTTTCCGCCCCGGCCGAACGGCGGGCGGGGAGCAGATGATCCGTAAGTGATGCGCGAGTGAGGAGCAGGGCACATGACGTCGCAGGCCGCGGACGAACCGGAGACGGTTGTCGCCTCGCGCCGCTCCAAGATCACGCCGGAGCGTGAGCGGGAGTTCTTCGACGCCGTGCTCGAACAGATCCGCGAGTGCGGCTACGACTCCGTCACCATGGAGGGCGTCGCCAGCAGCACCCGGTGCAGCAAGTCCACGCTCTACCGGCAGTGGAAGACCAAGCCGCAGTTCGTCGCGGCCGCGCTGCGGGCCACCCGCGAGGTGCGCTTCGCCGGCGTCGACACCGGATCGCTCGCCGGTGACCTGCGCGAGGTGGCGCGGGCCGCGGGGGACTGGTCACGCAAGGACACCAGGCTGCTCTCGGCGCTGAGCCACGCGCTCCACTCGGACGTGGAACTCGCGCAGGCGCTGCGCGAGGCGCTGGTCGAACCGGAGATCGCCGCACTCCAGGAGATCCTGCACCGCGGTGTCGAGCGCGGCGAGGTGCGCGCGGGCCATCCCGCGCTGGAGTACGTGCCCGCCATGATGTTCGGCGTGCTGCGGGTACGGCCGGTGCTCACCGGCGAGTACGCCGACGCCGGCTATCTCGTCCGCTTCGTCGAGGCCGTCGTGCTGCCCGCACTCGGACTGACCCAGACCCAGGCCGCCGTCCACGGGATGACTGGACGGTGACCTGCTCGCGCCGCACCGTGGGGACGGGGGCGGCGCGCACCCCCCGGCCGGGTGGGGCTCCCCTTTGAGCGGAGGGGCGCTCCACCCGGCCGATCTACGTTCCGGTGCCTGAGCGGATCAGACGGTCTGGCCGTCGCCGCCGCCGGAGGACACCTTGATGCCCTTGGTGATGTCGTCTATCAGCGACTGGTCCTGGCCGACGTCGACACCGAACCGGACCACCACGATCTGCTGGGGGTTCGAGGGCGACGGGAAGGCCAGCGACTCGACGTACCCGTCGGCGCCCTTGCTGGTCACCGCCTTCCAGCGGACCAGGTAGCCCTTCTGCCCGGCCACCGTGACCGCCTTGGAGGCCAGCACCTGGTGCGAGGTGATCGAGCCGTAGGTCTTTCCGCCGTACGACTCAGTGGCGTTGGCCGAGATGTCCGCCTTGGCGACCTCCTCGGCGGTGTCGCCCTTGGTGCCCAGCGCCACCGCGGGTGCCGAGTAGGCGCCGCCCGCGGTGCAGGACTGGGAGGTGTCGCCCGGGCACTTGTAGGAGTCGTCGGAGGTGATCTGGGCACCGACGTTGATCGCCTGCCCGGTCCAGCCCTTGGGCACCGGGATGCCGATGGCGTTGATGGAGTCGGACACCGTGCCGCCGCCCTGTACCTTCGGTGCCTCGGACTGGCCGGGCGCCGGTGAGGCGTCTCCTCCGGAGCCGCCCGAGCCGCCGGATCCGGAGCCGCCGCCGGACCCCGAGCCGCCCGACCCGCCGAACGGGAAGCCCTGTCCGCCGTCCTGCCCCTCGGGGCCGCCCTGGCCGAAACCGCCGCCCGCACCGCCCGAGCCCTGCTGCGAGGCCTGGCCGCCGCCGTCGCCACCGCTTCCGGCGGTGAGAGCCCACGCACCCACCCCGATGGCGGCGAGGACCGCCACGGCGACACCGACGGCCACGCCGGTGCGCAGCCCGCGCTTCCCGGTGGCCGGCGGCGTCGGATGGCCGGGGTGCCCCGGATGGGCCGGGTATGCCGGGTAGGCCGTGCCGATCACGTCGGCCGGGGGGTGCGCCGGGGGACCCCAGCCGATGCCCGACCCGGCGGGGCGGGTCTGCTCCGTCCACGTCCTGCCGTCCCACCAGCGCTCGCTGGCCGGACCGTCACTTGTCTGCCCGGGGTCGGGGTACCACCCGGGGGGAGTCGCCTGCGTCATGCCCCCACCGTATGAGGCGTCGGTGAAAGTCGGATGAGAGGATCCGGCGACTTTCGGATGAGTCACCTCGGCGCGCCTCCCGCGAGCCGCCGCACCTCCCCGGTCCGCAGCCGCACCGGCGGTCCCAGAGTCCCCGGCGGCATACGGGGACCGCCCCGCCCCGGGGCCGGGGAGCCCCGCTCAACCCCCTCCCGTCCGCACCGGCCGCGCCAGCGCGAGCACGCTCACCGCGCAGGCCGCCGCCGCGTAGTAGCCGGGAACGTCCAGGTCGCCGGTGCGCCTGACCGCCTCCGTGATGACGAGGCCCGCACAGCCCGAGAACACGGCATTGGACAGGGCGTAGGCGAGTCCCAGGCCCGTGCAGCGGGCGCGCGCCGGGAACATCTCGGCCAGCAGTGCGGGCCCCGGTCCGGCCATCAGCCCCACCACCGCGCCCGCACCGAACAGGGCCGCGCCCTTCACCCCGGCGGACACCCCGCCGTCCTGGAGGAGGCCGAGCAGCGGCAGGGCCAGCACGACCACGAGGCCCGCGCCCGCCAGCATCACCGGCCGCCGCCCAACCCGGTCGCTGACCAGCCCGGCCGGGAGGATCGATGCCGCGAACCCGAGGTTCGCCAGCACGGTCGCCAGCAGGGCCGCACGGAAGCCGGTGTGCAGCGCGGTCTGGAGGTACGACGGCAGGACGACCAGGAAGGTGTACCCGGCCGCGGACCAGCCCATCACCCGCCCGACGGCCAGCGCGACCGCCCCTGGCGACACCCGCACCGTCCGCTCCCCGGGCTCCCGGAACTCGGGCGTCTCGTCCAGCCCCACCCGCAGCCACAGCGCGAGCCCGCCCAGGGGCAGCGCCAGCAGGAACGGCAGCCGCCAGCCCCACGCGTCGAGTTGACCGTCCGTCAGTACGAAGGCGAGCCCGGCCGCCGCGCCCGCCCCGCCCAGCAGCCCCAGCGCCACGGTGAAGGACTGCCACGCCCCGTACAGCCCCCGCCTCCCCGGCGGCGCGAACTCGGTCAGCATCGCCACCGCGCCACCGAACTCCCCGCCCGCGGACAGCCCCTGAACGGCCCTCAGGAACGTCAGCAGCCAGGGCGCGAGCGCGCCTGCCTGCGCATACGTCGGCAGCAGACCGATGAGCGCGGTGGCGCCCGTCATCAGCGCGACGACGAGGATCAGCACCGGCCGCCGCCCGAGCCGGTCGGCCAGTCGCCCGAACAGGGCAGCGCCCAGCGGCCGGAAGAAGAACGCCAGCCCGAACGAGGCATAGGTGCGCACCAGCCCCTCGGCCGCGCTGCCGCCCTCCGGGGTGAAGAACCGCTCGGCGACGACCGTCGCGAAATAGCCGTAGACGCCGAACTCGTACCACTCGATGAAGTTGCCCACCGAGCCCGCCGCCAGCGCCCGGAGGGGGCGATTCCGCTCCTGAACTGCCCGATCTTCGAAAGCCGGCTTCATTTCCATGCCCGTTGGCGGTCCGTTCGCTCGACAGCGGCAGGTCGGGGCGGCAACAGGTGTCCGGTCCCGCCTCCGGACAGCCAACAGGAAGGCTAGGCTCGTGGTCTGTACGTCGTTCGGGCGACTTGGGGAGGTAAGGGATGACAGAGGACCTGTCTCCAGGGGGCTCCTCGGCACCACTCTGGGAGCGTGAGGCGGAGATCACCGCCGTCACCGAGGCGCTCGACCTCCTGTGTGCCGACCGGACGACCTCCGGGAACCTGCTGGTGCTGCGCGGCGAGGCCGGACTCGGCAAGACCGCGCTGCTGGCCGAGACCCGGCGGATCGCCGGGAGCCGCGGGTGCACCGTCTGGTCCGCCCGCGGCGGCGAGACGCTGCGCAGCGTTCCCTTCAACGTCATACGGCAACTGCTCCAGCCCGCGCTGGTCTCCCTGCACCCCGACGAGGCCCGGGAGTACCTCGGCGACTGGTACGACATCGCCGGCCCCGCCCTGGGCATAACCGACCCCGGCGAGCGCCAGGCCGACCCGCAGGGCGTCTGCGACGGCCTGGTCGCCGCCGTCCGCCGGCTGGCCAGACGCGACTGGCCGCTGGTGCTGCTGATCGACGACGCGCACTGGGCCGACCAGGAGACCCTGGCCTGGCTCGCCGCCTTCGTGGAGCGCCTCGACGACCTGTCCGTGCTCGTCCTGGTCGCCCGCCGCCCCGGCGAGGTCAGCGGCGACAGCGCCCGCTACCTCGACACCGTGGCCGCGGCGGCCGCGAGCCCGGCGCGCGATCTCAGCGCCCTCAGCCCGGAGGCCACCGCCGGACTCACCCTCGCCACCCTGGGCGCGCACGCCGACGCCCCGTTCTGCCGTGAGGTCTGGGCCGTCACCGGCGGCAACCCGTACGAGACCGTCGAACTCCTCGCCAAGGTCCAGGACAGCGAGGTCGAACCCGTCGAGGCCCGGGCCGGTGAGCTGCGCGCCCTCAACCGGTCGGCCCGCGGCGGCGGACTCGTCACCCGCCTCGAAGGCCTCGGTATCGACGCCACCCGGTTCGCCTGGGCCGCCGCGATCCTCGGTACCGGCATCTCCGTCGACCTGGTCGCCCAGCTCGCCACCATGAGCGTGGCGGACGCCGAGCGCTGCGCCGCCCTGCTGCGCAGCGCCCGTATCCTCACCGCGCCGGACCCCGCGGGCTCCCGCTCCCACGCCGGTGACCTGGAGTTCGTCCACCCGCTGATCGCCAGCGCCGTCTACAACTCCATCCCGCCCGCGATGTGCACCGCCATGCACGGCATCGCCGCCCAGATCGTCATCGACGACGGCCGGACCATCGCCGAGGCGTCCCGCCATCTGCTCAAGGTGCATCCGGACGACGACGAGGAACTCGTCCAGCAGTTGCGGGACGCGGCCAAGGAACACCTCGCCGTCGGCGCCCCGGACGCGGCCCGCCGCTGCCTGGAACGTGCCCTGCTGGAGCCGCCCGTGCCCGAGGTGCACGCGCGCGTGCTCTACGAACTGGGCTGCGCCACCCTGCTCACCAAGCCCGCCGTCACCATCGGCCATCTGCGCAGCGCGCTCGGCATGCCCGGCCTCGGCGTTGCGCAACGCGTCGACGCCGTCTTCCGCCTCTCCCAGGCCCTCCTCCACAACGACCAGCTGGAGGAGGCCGTCCGTACGGTGGAGGCGGAGGCCGCCCGGCACGAGGAGGGGCCGGCCAGACTCCGGCTCCAGGCCGTCCAGTTCATGTGGGAGGGCCTCGCCGGCGAGGCCGTCTCCCCGCACCGCTCCGAGCGCCTCGGCGCGCTCACCGACACCTGCACCGGCCGGGACAACTCCGAGCGCGCCCTGCTGATGCTGCGCGGCTTCGACCTCCTCATCCGGGGGGGAGAACGCCGAAGAGGTCGTGGAACTGTGCGACCGCGCCCTCGTCAACGGGCGGCTCGCGCCCGGACTCGGCTGGACCGACACCGAGTGGGGCGTCGAACTGCTGCTGATGCTCGCCAGCGCCTACGTCTACACCGACCGCCTCGACCGCGCGGAGAGCCTCTACAACGAGGCCCTGCGCGCCTACGAGGCCTCCGGCTGGAGCGGCGGTCATCTCGCCCTCGCCCATGCCTACGTGGGCCTCGGACACCGCAGGCGCGGCCGGCTGCGGGACGCGGAGACATCCCTGCGGGAGTCCTTGCGGATCGCCGAGCGGGTCGGCCGCGGACTGCCCCTGTACTGGACCGCGACCTGCAACCTGGTCGACACGCTGCTCGCCCGCGGCCATGTCCAGCAGGCCTGGGAGACGGCCGAGCAGTACGGTTTCGCGCCGCCTTACCCCTCCACGATCGTGATGCCGGACCCACGGTCCGTGCGCGGCCGGCTGCTGCTCGCCGTCGGCCGTACGAAGGAGGCCGTCAACGAACTGGAGGCCGCGGAGAAGGCCGCCGCCGCGCGCGGCCACTTCAACCCGGTGGTGGTGCCCTGGGCGCTCGACCTCGCGCGAGCCCTCGCCGTCGAGGACCCGGCGCGGGCGGCGCAGCTGACGGCGGACGCACGGCGGCAGGCCGAGCGGTTCGGCACGGACACGGCCATCGGCGAGGCGCTGCGGTGCGCCGCCGCTCTGGAGACCGGGCAGCGGCAGGTGCGGCTCGCCTCGCAGGCGGTCGCCTATCTGGAGGCGTCGCCGTGCCAGTACGAGCACGCGGCGGCGCGGGTGGAGTACGGGATCGCCGCCCGGTCGGTGGCCGAGTTGAACCGCGGGCTGGCGCTGGCCCGGTTGTGCGGGGCGGAGGGGCTGGTCGCTCAGGCGCGGGAAGTTCTGGACACGGGAAGAGGGCTGCGCTGACCGGTGCGCTGCGGGCCGCGGGTGCCTGGGGCTCTGTCGCGCGCTTCCCCGGGCCCCTGGAAAGAAGAGGTGCTACAGCGACAGGAGTTGGTCAGTGACCGCTGAGAGGCGTTTCTGTACGTCCCTGTCGTACGTCCCCGCGTGCGCCCTGGCGGGATTCGTGCCGTCGAAGTAGCCGCCCGTCCCCAAGTCCCGAGTGGCCAGGGCGAGTACCCCGGGCGCGCCGTCCGCCACCGTGTTCCAGGGCGCGACCCCGCCCTCCCGGACCATCGCGGTGTCCATGAACGTCGCCGGGTGCAGGACGTTCACCGAGACCCCCGTGCCCGCCAGCTTCTCCGCCAGGGCGAAGGTGTGGGCCGCCAGCGCGAACTTCGCCCGGCAGTAGGCCGCGAAGCCCTGGTAGCCGCGGGTGAACTCGGGGTCGTCGAAGTCCAGCGGCTCCTGGCCGGCCGAGCCCACGTTGACGATCCGGGCCGCGGTGCGGGCGCGCAGTACCGGCAGCAGGGCCCGGGTCAGGGTCACCGGGGCCAGGTAGTTCACGGCCAGGCGCAGCTCATGGCCGTCCGCGCTCAGTTCGCGTCCCGAGCCGGGCGCGCCGGCGCCCACGCCCGCGTTGTTGATCAGTACGTCCAGGCCGGGTCGCGCCTCGGCGACGCGGGCGCCCAGCTCGCGGACCTGCGCCAGCGAGGCCAGGTCCGCGACGAAGCCCTCCGCGTCGCCCTCGGCGCGCAACTCCTCGGCCAGCGCCGCGGTACGGCCCGGATCCCGGCCGTGCGCGAGGACCGCGTGTCCGGAGCGGACCAGCTCGAAGGCGACGTACCGGCCGAGCCCGGAGGTGGCACCGGTGATCAGAACAGTCGACATGCTGCCAGCGTAGGCACGGCCCGCCACCGGATGCTTGACCCTGCTGGGGCTACGACTGCCAGGATCACCCTTCCTCTTCCAGCACCCGCTGAGCCGTCGCGAACGCCGAGTTCGCCGCCGGGACCCCGCAGTACACGGCCGTCTGCAGCAGCACCGCGCCGATCTCCTCAGGGGCGAGCCCGTTGCGCCGGGCGGCCCGCACGTGCATGGCCAGCTCGTCGAGGTGACCGTGTGCCACCAGCGCGGTGAGGGTGACCAGGCTGCGTTCGCGGCGGGAGAGGGTGGGGTCGGTCCAGATCTCGCCCCAGGCGTAGCGCGAGATGAAGTCCTGGAAGCGTGCCGTGAACGGCGTCTGGCGGGCCTGTGCCCGGTCGACGTGCGCGTCGCCCAGTACCGCCCGGCGCACCGCCATGCCCCGCTCGGCGCCGCCGTCGAGGTGCGAACGGAGCGCCGTGAGGACGGCCTCGGGACACTGCGCGGGCGCCAGGTGGGAGACGCTCGGCAGCTCGACCAGGGTGGCCGCCGGCACCGCGTCGGCGATCTCCCGCAGATGCGGCGGCGGGGTCGCGGGATCCCGACGGCCCGCGACCAGCAGGGTGCGGACGGCGATCTCGCCGAGCCGGTCCCGCAGGTCGAAGGCGGCCAGCGCGTCGCAGCAGGCGGCGTACGCCTCCGGATCCACCGTCCGCTGGTCCTCGACCAGGCGCGGCACGGTGAAGCCGGGTGTGAACCAGCGGGCGTCCGCGTTCTCCGCGAGCCACGCCACGCCCTCCCGGCGCACCCGTGCGGCCCGTTCCTCCCAGGGCCCGGACCCGTTGAAGTGGGCGGAGGAACAGATCACGGCCAGGCTCTCCAGCCGGTCCGGGTGGTGGACGGCCAGGTGCAGTCCGACCGCACCGCCCAACGACACCCCGGCATACGCGAACCGCTCGATGCCGAGTGAGTCGGCGAGCGCGAGCACCAGGCCGGCGAGGTCACCGACGGTCGCCCCCGCCCTGACCAGGCCGGGCGCCGCACCGCCGTGCCCCGGCAGGTTCCAGCGCACCACCCGGTGGCCGCTCGACAGCTCGGGCGCCACCGCGTCCCACAGCGCGTACGAGGTGCCGAGCGACGGTCCGAGCAGCAGCGGGGGAGCGGAAGCGGGGCCCTCGGAGCGGTGGTTGAGGAGGTTCTCGATCAACGTCGCTCCAGTGCTCGGTCGGTGAGGACACCGGCGGAGCCGGTGTAGCGGGCCGGGTCGGCCGGATCGCCGAGGTCGATGTCCTTCACCCCGGGCTCCTGTGCGAGGAGTTCAGGCAGCGTGCGCCGTTCGGTGTGCGTGCGGCGGGCGAGTTCGGTGAGCAGCTCCTTCGCCCGGTTCCGGCCGAGCGCCGGGGCCAGTTCGGCGGCCAGCCGCTCGGAGACGATCAGACCGCGGGTGAGATCCAGGTTCCGGCGCATCGCGTCCGGGTGCACGCGCAGCCCCGCCGTCAGCTCCGCCGTGTCCCGGGCGGCGCCCCCGACGGCGCGCAGCAGGTCCCGCAGCGGCTCCCACTCGGCGTGCCAGGCGCCGGCCGGCCGTTCGTCCTCCGCGGCCAGTGAGCCGTACAGGACGGCGGCGAGCTGCGGGGCCCGCCGGGCGGTCGCCGCGACGAGCGTGGACCGCACCGGGTTCGCCTTGTGCGGCATCGCCGACGAGCCGCCCCCGCCGCCCTCGGACAGCTCACCGATCTCGGTACGGGACAGCGTCAGCACATCCACGGCGACCTTGCCCAGCGCCCCGGCCGTGAAGGCGAGACACCCGGCGAGATCGGCGATCGGAGTGCGCAGGGTGTGCCAGGGCAACAGGGGCGCGGCGAGGGCGAGTTCGCGCGCGTACTCGGGCGGCAGCTCTTCGGCGTGCGCGGCGCCGTACGCCCCGAACGCCGCCAGCGTGCCCGCCGCGCCGCCGAGTTGCACGGGCAGCGACGCCCGCACCCCGGACACCCGGTCCCGGGCGTCGAGGACCAGCGAACGCCAGCCCGCCGCCTTCAGCCCGAAGGTCGTCGGAACGGCGTGCTGGGTGAGCGTGCGGCCCGGCATGGGTGTGTCACGGTGCTCGGCTGCCGTCCGGGCGAGCGCCTGCTCGGTACGGCCGAGGTCGGCGCGGATCAGGTCCAGGGTGCGGGCCGCGACCAGCATCGTCGCCGTGTCCATGATGTCCTGGCTGGTGGCACCCCGGTGCACGTACGGTCCGTACTCCGCGCCGGCCGCCTCGGTCAGATCGGCGACCAGCGGGATGACCGGGTTGCCCCCGGCGCGGGCCCGCTCCGCGAGGGCGGCGACGTCGAAACGGGCCGGATCGGCCGCCTCGGTCACCGCGGCGGCGGCCTCGTCCGGGACCAGGCCAAGCGCCGCCTGGGCGCGGGCGAGGGCCGCCTCCGCGTCGAGCAGGGCCCGCAGAAAGGCGGTGTCGCCGGTCGCGGACGCGGCGGCGGACCCGGCCCACCCGGGACCGAGCAGCCCGGCGTCACCGCCCCCGTGCCCGGCGGGCGGGGGAGTCACCGGTACTCCAGGAAGACCGTCTCGCCCTCGCCCTGAAGGCGGATGTCGAAACGGTAGGTCTGCCGGCCCTCGTCGGCGGCGATCAGCGTGTCGCGTCGCTCGCCCACCCGGGTGAGCAGCGGGTCGGCCGCGAGCGCCGCGTCGTCGCCCGGCAGGTAGATCCGGGTGAACAGGTGCACCAGCAGCCCGCGCGCGAACAGGCACACGCTGAGGTAGGGCGCGCTTGCCCCGCGGGCTCCGGGCCGCAGCGTCCGCGCGTACCAGTGCCCGTCGGTGTCCGTCTGGATCCGGCCCCAGCCGGTGAACTCCACGCCGTTGCGGCCGAGGTGGCCACCGGTCGCCGGGTCGCGCCGGATCGAACCGTCGGTCGTGGACACGTTCCCGTCCGGGCCGGCGCCCCACAGCTCGACGAGCGCGTCCGGCAGCGGGGCGCCCGCACCGTCGAAGACGTATCCGTGGACCGTGACGGTGTCGGGGTGTCCGAGCGGTGCGATGTCCTCACCGCCGCGGAACGGCAGCGCGTAGCCGTAGAACGGGCCGACCGTGTGCGACGGGGTCGGCAGCACGTTCTCCGGGCTGCTCGTGTCGATCTTCGTCATGGCAGGTCAGCGTCCTTCTTCGAGCCAGGTGGCGTGCGGGCCGTCGAGCACGATGTCCCAGTGGTAGCCCATCGAGAACTCCGGCACGGACAGGCTGTGGTCGTAGGTCGCGACCAGCCGCTGCCGGGCCGCGTCGTCCGTCACCGACTGGATGATCGGGTCGTGGGGGAACAGCGGGTCGCTCGGAAAGTACATCTGTGTCACCAGCCGCTGCGTGAACGCCGTGCCGAACACCGAGAAGTGGATGTGCGCCGGGCGCCACGCGTTGAGGTGGTTGCGCCAGGGGTAGGGGCCCGGCTGGACGGTGGTGAAGCGGTAGCCGCCGCCGGCGTCCGTGATCGTACGGCCGACACCCGTGAAGTTCGGGTCCAGCGGGGCGTCGTGCTGCTCGCGCTGGTGCGCGTAGCGGCCCGCGGAGTTGGCCTGCCAGATCTCGATCAGCTGACCCCGGACCGGCCGGCCGTCCCGGTCGAGCAGCCGCCCGGAGACGGTGATCCGCTCCCCGATGGGCTCACCGTCGTGCTGCCGGGTCAGGTCGTTGTCCATCCCGGTGACGTCCCGCTCCCCGAACGCGGGTGAGTGCAGCTCCACCAGCTCCGGGTCCTTGCCGGTGTCGATGGCGACCAGGGGGTGTCCGGGATGCCGGAGCAGCGAGGACCGGTAGGGGGCGTAGTC
This sequence comes from Streptomyces sp. NPDC059224, assembly GCF_042754285.1. Taxonomy (NCBI): domain Bacteria; kingdom Bacillati; phylum Actinomycetota; class Actinomycetes; order Kitasatosporales; family Streptomycetaceae; genus Streptomyces; species Streptomyces sp. NPDC059224. Next base: position 89,180 of record NZ_JBHZAN010000032.1, on the reverse strand, counting down.
CCGGCGGGGGTGGTGTTCGACGGGGGCGCCTTCGGCCACGCGCTCTTCGTAGCGGGCGTGCTCGGCCGCGATCTCGAGGTCGATGTCGCCTTGGGTGAGTGTCATAGGAAGTCCTAGGTGAGGCGCCCTCGTCCGGAGGGGCGTGGGCACGACCAGCCACGACGTCGAGCCACTTCTCGATCAAGGAATTAATCAGGGCACTGAGTATTCAGCGAGATGCCTCTCACGCTGCCACCGGCACCGCCCCCCGTCAAGAGCCTGCCGAGTGGTGAACCGTTGCACAGGACACGATGCGGCGACACCGAGTATCGTTCAGTGCACTTACCAATTACGACCTTGGGGGCGCACATGGCCGCGGTGGACCTCACCACCCACCCCGGGCACCTGGCCCGGCGGCTGCAGCAGGCCCACTACCTGCTGTGGAACACGATGGTGTCGGAGGAGATCACCTCCCCGCAGTTCGCGGTCCTGAACGCGCTCGTCGCCGAGCCGGGACTGGACCAGCGCACGGTGGGGGAGCGGGTGGGGCTCGACCGGTCGACCATCGCCGAGGTCGTCAGCAGGCTCGGACGGCGGGGGCTGGTGGACAAGGTGCGCGACCCGCAGGACGGCCGCCGCTCCCTGCTGCGCCTCACCGGCGACGGGCTGCGCACCCACCGCAAGCTCACGGTGCGCACCGCCCGGATGAACCAGGTGTTCCTGGCCCCGCTCGCGGCCGAGGAGCAGACCCAGTTCCTCGATCTGATCCGCCGGGTCGCGGACGCGGCGGAGGGGCTGCGCCATCCCGTCGAGCCCGTCGCCCCGCAGGCCTAGGACTTCGCGAACACCACCCACACCTGCCCGGCGGCGAAGTCCACCGGAGCGCCGTCGGCCCCGGTGAACGTCGTGGCGTCGGTGGCCTCCCGCCGCGTCCAGGTGGCCTCGAACGACCGCCCGTCCCGCAGTACCTCGGCCCTCCCCGTCCCCACCGTCTCGGTGAACGGCGTGTAGTTGCCGAGCACGTCGTGATACTCCGACGTGCGTATCCGCACGTGTTGCACCACGACCGTCGCGGCCGTCACCCGCCGGCCGGCCGTGGTGCGGGCCGGGGTGCCGTCCATCGACACCAGCCAGCACTGCCGGGCCGCGGACCAGGTGAAGGTGAACCGGGCCACGGGATACCGCACGGTGCGGGTGGTGGTGACCGTGCCGCCGGCCGGGGCCGGCCCGTGGCGGAAGCCGGTGGTGAGCGCCGCCTCGCCGGGTGCGCCGGACATCAGCCTGGCGGGGCGGAGGTACAGGTTGTGCGGGGCCGGCCTGCCGCTGTCCCGGTAGTAGGCGCCGGACGCCGTGTCGGGGGTCTCCGGCCGCAGCGGTGCCCGGTCGATCAGCGGGAGCAGCTTGCGCTGGGCACCGGAGAAGGCGAGCGTCGGCCGGTCGAACTGGCGCAGCAGTTCCAGATCGGACTCACGGGCGCTGCGCACCGGCCCGACGACCGCGGGCAGCCTGGTGGCGTACACCGCCATCAGCCTGCTGAGCCCGCCCTCCACCTGCTCCGCGTACACCACGTCGGCCGAGTCCAGCCCGGTCTGCGGGCGGGCCGCGCCGACGTTGTCGATCTTCACGGCGAGTACGGAGCCGGTGGGGGCGGTGGTCCGGCCGTCCGGTGTCCGTCCGCCGTGCGGGGCGCGGGCGTCGTCCGAGGGGCCGTGCCGGGTGCAGCCGGCCGTCAGCACGGCCGCGGCCAGTGCGGCCTTCAGTGCGGTCCGGCGCGTCGGCGCCCCGTGTCCCATGCCCACCGCTGTCACCCCGTTCGTCCCCTGATTGTGCGCTCGTCGGCACACAGGTGGCCATACCCCGTCGGAACTACGACCCCAGGATCTCCGCCAGGTCGTACCGCACCGGTTCGTCCAGCTGGGCGTAGGTGCAGCTGTCCGGCGTGCGGTCCGGGCGCCAGCGGCGGAAGCGGGCCGTGTGGCGGAAGCGGGCGCCGTTCTCCATGTGGTCGTACGCCACCTCGGCCACCCGCTCCGGCCGCAGCGGCACCCAGGACAGGTCCTTCTTGCCCGACCACCGGCTCGGGGCGCCGGGCAGCCGGGCCGACTCGTGGGCGGCCTCCTCCGCCCAGGCCGCCCAGGGATGCCCGGAGGCGTCGTCCATGCGCAGCGGCTCCAGTTCCCCGATCAGTTCGGCCCGCCTCTTCATCGCGAACGCGGCCGAGACGCCCACGTGCTGGAGGGCGCCCCGGTCGTCGTACAGGCCCAGCAGCAGCGAGCCGACCACCGGGCCGCTCTTGTGCAGGCGGTAGCCCGCCACCACGACGTCGGCGGTCCGCTCGTGCTTGACCTTGAACATGGCGCGCTCGTCCTGGAGGTAGCGCAGGGTGAGCGGCTTGGCGATGACGCCGTCGAGGCCCGCCCCCTCGTACTGCTCGAACCACTGCCGGGCCACGTCCACGTCGGTCGTCGCCGGTGCCAGGTGCACCGGTGGGGTGACCTGGGCCAGCGCCGTGGTGAGCAGGGCGCGGCGGTCGGTCAGCGCAACGTCCAGCAGGGACTGGTCGGCCAGCGCCAGCAGGTCGAAGGCGACGAACGAGGCGGGCGTCCGCTCGGCCAGGGTGCGCACCCGGGAGTCCGCCGGATGGATCCGCTCGCTCAGCGCGTCGAAGTCCAGCCTGCCGTCCCGCGCGATCACGATCTCCCCGTCCAGCACGCACCGCTCGGGCACCCGCTCCGCCAGCGCCGCCACCAGTTCGGGAAAGTACCTGGTCAACGGTTTCCCGGTGCGGCTGCCGAGCTCCACTTCGGCACCGTCCCGGAACACGATCGCGCGGAAGCCGTCCCACTTGGCCTCGTACTGCATGTCCGGCGGGATCGCCGCCACCGACTTGGCGAGCATCGGCTTCACGGGTGGCATCACCGGCAGATCCATGCCACGACTCTACGAGCGGACAACGGGCTGCGCGCGTCGCGCGGCAGACCTTTCGACGGCACTTGTCGATCACAACATGGACACGCCACCCGCACAGCACGTGCACGGACGGGATGATGCCCCTTCGGCAGACACGCTTCGCGGGGGAACATTCATGCGTATCCGTACGACCGTCACCACCGTCCTGCTGCTGGCGGCCACCGCGACGGCCTGCACCGGCGGTGGCTCCGGGACGACCGGCGCCGGCGCGTCCGGCCCGTCCGGCGCCGAGGCCCTCACGCTCGGCACCGGCGCGCACTGGAAGGACGTCGACGGCGACGGCAGCCACATCAGCGCCACCACGACCGCCGTCAGCTACACCCAGCCCGCCGAGGGCGTGCGCCTGCCCACCAACCTCGCCGACTTCCCCGACTCCGAGTGGGCCGTGCTGGAGGTGAGGACGTGCGCGGACGCCGACAGCACCAACGTCATCGTCGCGCAGTCCCCCTGGACCCTCCGGCTCAAGGACGGCACGGAGGTCAAGCCGCTCGGGCTGAAGGGATACGGCGTTCCCGCGCCGGCCTATCCCGTCTCGGCGGGCACCGTGCGACCGGGCGGCTGTCTGCGCGGGAAGATCACCTTCGGCGTGGCCGAGGGCAGCCGCCCCGACAGCATCGTCTACGACGTCCAGCGCCGGCCGGCCGTCACCTGGTCCGTCCCCCGGGCCTAGCCGAAGTCCGTGTCCCCGGGCCGTGCCGAGGCGAGCGGGCCGGCGCGACCGGAGGGTGCGGGCCGGGCACGCGGGTGGGTGCGGATCGGGTGCAACCGATGTGCGCGGGGCGGGCGGTGCGCCTACGGTGGCCGCATGGGCGATGCGGTGGAACTGGAGGTGGCCGGCCGGACCGTACGGCTGTCCAGCCCCGGAAAGGTGTTCTTCCCGGAGCGCGGCTTCACCAAGCTGGACGTCGCCCGCTACTACGCGGCCGTGGCCCCCGGCATCCTGCGCGCCCTGCGCGACCGCCCCACCACCCTGCAGCGCTACCCCGACGGCGTCGACGGCGAGTGGTTCTACCAGAAGCGGGCGCCCAAGAGCATGCCCGACTGGATCCCCACCGCCCACATCACCTTCCCCAGCGGCCGCACCGCCGACGAGATGTGCCCCACCGAGGAGGCCGCCGTGGTGTGGGCGGCCCAGTACGGAACCCTCACCTTCCATCCCTGGCCGGTACGCCGCGCCGACGTGGACAGCCCCGACGAACTCCGGATCGACCTCGATCCGCAGCCCGGTACCGACTTCACCGACGCCGTCCGCGCCGCCCACGAACTGCGCTCCGTCCTCGACGAGTTCGGGGGGCTGCGCGGCTGGCCCAAGACCTCCGGCGGCCGGGGACTGCACGTCTTCGTGCCGATCGAACCCCGCTGGACCTTCACCCAGGTGCGGCGCGCGGCGATCGCCCTGGGCCGCGAGCTGGAACGGCGGATGCCGGACCAGGTGACGATCAAGTGGTGGAAGGAGGAGCGCGGCGAGCGCATCTTCGTCGACTACAACCAGACCGCCCGGGACCGCACCATCGCCTCGGCCTACTCCCTGCGGCCCCACCCCGACGCCCCGGTCTCCGCGCCCCTGCGCTGGGTGGAGGTCGACGAGGTGCGGCCGGGCGACTTCGACCTCGCCACGATGCCGGCCCGCTTCGCCGAGGTCGGCGATGTGCACGCCGACATGGACGACCACGCCTACTCGCTCGACGCGCTGCTCGAACTCGCCCGCCGCGACGAACACGATCACGGCCTGGGCGACCTGCCCTATCCGCCCGAGTACCCGAAGATGCCTGGCGAGCCCAAACGCGTCCAGCCGAGCCGCGCACGGCCCGAACAGCCCTCCTGACGCGGGGCCTTGGGGTGATTCCCGGCGGCCCCCCGAGCCGCCGGGCGCTCCCGTCCCTTCGCCCGCCCGGGGCTATGCTGATCGTCAGCCGCCGAGGAGGAGGGCCGAGGTGTCCGAGGCAGTGTCGCGCCCCACTCTGGAGGCCGTGGCCGCACGGGCCGGGGTGTCCCGGGCCACCGCGTCACGGGTGGTCAACGGCGGGGACGGGGTCCGCGAACCCCTCGTCGAGCGGGTCCGCAAAGCGGTCGAGGAACTCGGGTACGTCCCCAACCAGGCGGCCCGCAGCCTGGTCACCAGACGCCATGACGCGATCGCCGTCGTCATCGCCGAACCCGAGACACGGATCTTCACCGACCCCTTCTTCGCTCTCCAGCTACGCGGCATCAGCAAGGAGTTGACCGCCCGCGACAACCAGCTCGTGCTGCTGCTCACCGAGGGACGGGACGACCACGTGCGGGTGGCCCGCTACCTCACCGGCGGCCATGTCGACGGCGCCCTCGTCTTCTCGCTCCACCTCGACGACCCGCTGCCCGGCCTGATCGAGGGCGCCGGAGTCCCCACCGTGTTCGGCGGCCGGCCCGGCTGGAGCGACGGCACCGACAGCGCCGTGTACGTGGACTGCGACAACCGGGGCGGCGCCCAGGACGCCGTACGCCATCTCGCGGGCCTCGGCCGGACCCGGATCGCCCACATCACCGGGCCCCTGGACCAGACGTCGGCCGCCGACCGCCTGCAGGGCTACCGGGACGTCATGGGCACGCTGGGGGAGACCGATCCGAGCCTGGTCGTGCCGAGCGACTTCACCCCGGCCGGCGGCGCACGGGCCATGGGCGAACTCCTCGACCGCTGCCCGGACGTCGACGCCGTGTTCGCGGCCAACGACCTCACCGCACTCGGCGCACTGCGCGTCCTGCACGAGCGCGGTCGCCGGGTACCCGAGGACGTGGCCGTGATCGGCTTCGACGACGTACTGCCCGTCACCGAACAGACCCGGCCGTCACTGACGACGGTCCGTCAGGACATCGAGGAGATGGGCCGGTTGATGGCCAGACTCCTGCTGGCCTCGCTGTCCCGGGGCAACCCGGCGACGGGGGCGCCGTCCAGCGTCATCCTGCCCACGACACTGGTACGGCGTGCCACCGCCTAGGCACCGGCCGGCTCAGCCCTGCTGCTCGCCCCTGATCACCGCGAACCGGGCGCCGTACGGGTCGGCGAGCTTTGCCATGCGGCCCACACCCTCCAGCGTGGTCGCCGGCATCCGCACCTTGCCCCCGGTCTGCTGCGCCTTCTCCACCACCGCGTCCGGGTCCTCGACCTCGAAGTACGGCAGCCAGTACGCGCCGACCTGCGCCTCGGCCGGGTCCTCCGCCAGCGGAACCATCCCGCCGAACATCGAGTCGTCGTCGCCGTCCGCCGGGTTGACACAGGTGTAGGTGCCGCCGGGGTAGGGCACTCCGGAGGTCTCCAGACCGAGCACCTTGTGGTAGAAAGCGGCGGCCGCCGCGATGTCCGGGGTGTACAGCTCCACCCAGCACAGCGAACCCGGATCGTTCGCCATCTCCACGCCCTTGGTCCGCCCGGGCTGCCAGATACCGAAGGGCACGCCCGCCTGGTCGGCGAGGATCGCCAGATGCCCCTGGCCCATCACGTCCATCGGCTGGGCGAGGACGCTGCCGTGCGCCTGCTCGGCGGTCTTGGCGGTGGCCTGCGCGTCCTCGCTCTGGAAGTACACGCTCCAGCTCGGCGGGCCCTGCTCGGGAGAGGTCTGCATACCGCCGGCGACGGTTTTGCCGTCCAGCTGGAAGAAGCCGTAACCGCCGGCGTCCGGTCCCGCCGACCGGAACTGCCAGCCGAAGAGGCCGTTGTAGAAGGAGACGGCGCCGTCGATCTCGGGGGTGCCGAGGTCGATCCAGTTGGGAGCGCCGTTGACGAAACGGGTGGTGAGCATCTTCGCCCTCCTCGGAAGGGTCCCGTGCGTTGCAGAGCCGAGTCTTCCACCGCCCACTGACAATCGCTGCCGGAGCGCGCCCACCGGCAGCCGGTTACCGTGGGTCACTTGACGCACTCGCCGAGTTCTGGATTCCGTTGCGCGCGCCGCCGTGCGCAGGTGTGGTGCCGTCCCGCATGATCGAGGCTGCCGCGGTCCGTCGCGCCCTCGTTGAGCGGGCGTTGATCGAACGTTTTTCGCCGCCCGGCACGATCCTGGCCATGCACTTCGACACCACCATCCCACCCCGCACGCCCGTCCCGGTCTGGCATGCGCAGGCGCTGTGCGCGCAGACCGGTGCGGACTTCTTCTTCCCCGAGCCCGGCAGCTCGGTGCGCGAGGCGAAGCGCATCTGCGGTATGTGCGAGATGCGTTCGGCCTGCCTGGAGTACGCGCTGGACAACGACGAACGCTTCGGCGTCTGGGGCGGCCTGTCCGAGAAGGAACGGCTCGAACTGCGGCGTGCCTCCCGCTGATCCGAGGGCGGCCCGGAAAACCCAGTGGGATTCCTCCGCCGCATCCGGCTAGGCTCCGGGCACGCGGCCGGACGTAGCGCAGAGGCAGGCGCACCGCCTTGCCAAGGCGGACACGCCGGTTCGAATCCGGTCGTCCGGATCGCCTGCCGAGGTCCTGTAGAGCAGAGGCAGACTCGCCGTCATGGCATGACGGATACGCCGGTTCGAATCCGGCCGGGACCACGAGCGGCGGACACGGGGCGGGACGGATGGGCGAGGCGATCACCGAGGCGGAACTGACGGCTTTCCACGACGTGGTGGGGAAGCTGCGGGCGCTGCCCGTCGACGACCCGGTGCGGCTGCGCGCCGAGCAGGTCGCCGCGTCCTTCGCCCGCGACGGACGGCTGCGCCGCCGCCGGACCCGCTCGACCGAACTGTCGTCGGAGGACGCCGCGGTGATGGCCGCGACCGTGACCGGTGCCCTGGACCGCCGCGAGGACGCGCCGCTGGCCGTATCCGGCGCCGGGGGTGTCTTTAACAAGCCACGCACCTGCTACGTCTGCAAGTCGCCCTACCGACAGGTCGACACCTTCTACCACCGGCTCTGCCCGGACTGCGCCGCCGACAACACCGCCCGCCGCGCGCTGAGCGCGGACCTGAGCGGCCGTCGGGTGCTGCTCACCGGCGGCCGGGTGAAGATCGGCTTCCAGCTGGCGCTGATGATGCTGCGCGACGGCGCCGAGGTCCAGGTCACCTCCCGCTTCCCGCACGACACCGTGCGCCGCTTCGAAGCCGCCCCCGGCAGCGAGACCTGGCGGCACCGGCTGGCCGTGCTCGCCGTCGACCTGCGCGATCCGCGCCAGGTGCTCGGCCTGTGCGAGGAGTTGCGGCAGGACGGCGAGCCGCTGGACATCCTCGTCAACAACGCGGCCCAGACCGTGCGCCGGCCGCCCGAGGCGTACGCGCTGCTGGCCTCCGGCGAGCGCGCCGCGCTGCCCCCGGGAGCCCGGCGGGCCCCCGGGTTCACGTCGCCGCGGACACCGGCCACCGGGGCCGCGGCCCTGCCGGCCGCGCTGCGCGAGGCCGACGAGGCCGGGCTGCTGCCCGATCCCTCGCCGGAGAACTCCTGGTCGGCCCGGCTCGGCGCGCTCGACCCGGCCGAGGTCCTGGAGACCCAGCTCGTCAACGCCCTCGCCCCGGCCCTGCTCTGCGACCGGCTGCTGCCGCTGCTGCTGGCCTCGCCGCACCCACGCCGGTACGTGGTCAACGTGACCGCGGTCGAGGGGCGGTTCGCCGTCCGTAACAAGATGGCGGGCCATCCGCACACCAACATGGCCAAGGCCGCCCTCAACATGCTCACCCGCACCAGCGCCGCCGAACTGGCCGAGCGCGGCGTCCACATGTGCGCCGTCGACACCGGGTGGATCACCGACGAGAACCCGGCGCCGAAGAAGGCCCGGATGGCGGGCGCGGGATTCCGCACCCCCCTGGACATCGTCGACGGGGCGGCCCGCGTCTACGACCCGATCGTGCGCGGCGAGGCGGGCGACCCGGTGTCCGGGGTGTTCCTGAAGGACTACCGGGAGGCCGCGTGGTGAGTGAGGAGCCGACGTTCGCCGGGGTGCCGCGCGTCGTGCCGCGCCCGGCCGCCGAACTCGCCCCGCTGCTGGACTGGTTGCGGGCCGGACGCCCGGCGGGGGAGCGGCTGGACTTCACGGCCGGGACCGCGCTGCCGGACGGGCGCCTCGACCTGTGCAAGCAGGGCGTCGGTGCGGCGGGGGCCGCCCTGATCGCCGAGGCTCTCGGCGCGGGTCCCACGCCGGTACGGCATCTGCTGCTCGGCACGGACGCGCTCGGCGACGAGGGCGCCGCCGCGGTGGCCGGGTCCGGCGCCGGGGTCGAGACGCTCTACCTCGGCTGCAACGGCATCACGGCGGGCGGCGCCTGCCGGATCGCCGACCAGCTGCGTGCCTCGCCCCAGGTCGTCACCGGTGTCTGGCTGAAGCGGAACCCGCTGGGGGGCGGCGGTGGACGAGCCGCCGCCGAACTCGTCGAGTCCGCGCGCTCCCTGCGCACCCTCGACCTCGTGCAGACCGGACTCGACGCGGACGGAGCGGCGGTGCTGGCCGACGCGCTGCTGGTGGCCGCCGACGGCGGGCGCCGGATCGAACGGCTCTTCGTCGGCGGCAACCCGCTGGGCGAGGCCGGTGCCCGGGCGCTGGCCGCCGTCGTCGCCCAGGGCGCGGTCGACGAACTGTACGTGTCCGCCGCCCGGTTGGGCGACGCGGGCGCGCTGCTGCTGGCCGACGCCCTGGACCGGGCCCCGTACGGGCGCCTGACCCGGCTCGCCGCCGCCAGCAACGGCATCGGTCCCTCGGCCGCGGCCCGTCTGGTGACGGCGTCCGCCTCGGCCGGGGTCACCCTGCTCGACCTCGGACGGGTCCGGGCTGCCGCCGTGCTCGCGGCACCGGACAACCGGCTGGACCTGGCCGCCGCCGACACCATCGGGCAGGCCCTGGCCGGCGCCGGGCACCGCCTCTCCCATCTCGTCCTGACCCACACCGGCATGCGCAGCCGCGAGGCCCACCGCCTCCTCGACCACGCGGCCCGGGCCGGCACGGCCACCCGCTACCGTCTCGGTGCCGGCATCGCCGCCAGCGTCAAACGCCGTCTGGACGACCTCAGCGCCCACGTGCCGGCACCGACGGTCCCGGCCGACGTGGCCGCCGTACGCAGTGTGCACCGGACGGCACCGCCGGAAGGCTGAGCGTCCCCGGGGCTGGTGACGCTGTCGCTCCGGCGTCCGCTCGGCGGTCCGGAGGCGCCCCTCTGGGATCTCCCGCACGCGCGGGGCCGTAGCGCAGAGGCAGGCGCGCTGGTCTCCAGAACCGGAACACGCCGGTTCGAATCCGGCCGCCCCGCCCCCCGGCAAGACTGCTGGACGGAGGCAGCGCACCGCCGCGGACCGGAGAGCATGCGGACCGCCCACCCGCGCGGCACGCTGGTAGGGGACCAGGTGGCGACGGGAGGAGCCCCATGGGACACACCGAACAGCGGCCGTCCGTCCGGGCCCGGGCCGGGAAGCCCGTCGGCAGCGGAGGCGTCTTCTTCTCGTTCGCCCCGTGGATCATCTTCGGCGTCGTCGCGAGCCCCAGTACCTGGGAGTACGCGGCGCTGGCGGCGCTGGTCGCCGCGGCCGTGCTGTCCGGCAAGGACATGCTCCGGGGCCGGTTCTTCCTGCTGGACATGGTCGCGATCGTGTTCTTCGCGGTGCTCTGCGTCCTCGCCCTCGCCCTGGACCGCCACGAGCTGATCTGGCTGGAGAGGTACGCCCAGGTCATCTCCAACCTGGTCGTGGCCGTCGTGGCGCTCGGCTCCCTGCTCTCCGACCCCTTCACCGCCCAGTACGCCCGCCACCGGGTACCGCGCGAGTACTGGGGCTCGCCCGTCTTCACCCACGTCAACATGGTGCTGACCACGGCCTGGGGGGTGGTGTTCGCGCTGATGGCCCTGTCCACCTGGCTGGCCATCAGGCTGCCCGGGCAGAGCGACTGGTTCAACTGGGTCGTGCCCATCGCGCTGCTGGTCTGGGCGGTGAAGTTCACCGAGCGCTACCCGCAACGGTACAAGGAGCGGTACCGGGAGCGGGCGGCGGCCTAAGGGCTGTCCCGTAATCCCCGGCGGGCGCACGACGACACCTACGGCACCTCGCAGCGTTGTCGGGCTCGCCCGAATACGCCCAGTATGGGGACGACCCTCCGCCTTGCGATGCACCGCATCTGACGCCGCGCGCTGATCCACCAGGGATTACGGGACAGCCCTTAGACGGACAGGGCGCACCGGGAATTCCGTGCGCCCCTCCGTCGTGGGGTCACGCCTGGGCGCGTGCCGCCATCCGTGCCTTGCGGGCGGCCAGCTTCTCGTCGAACTTCAGGGCCTCCGCGTCCAGTCCGCCCATGAACAGGCCGAGTTCCTCCTGCGCCTGCAGGCCCTCCGGGCCGAGACCGTCGATCTCCAGGACCTTCAGATGACGCAGCACCGGCTGGATCACGTCGTCGTGGTGGATGCGCAGGTTGTAGACCTCGCCGATGGCCATCTGGGCGGCGGCCCGCTCGAAGCCGGGCATGCTGTGGCCGGGCATCCGGAAGTTGACCACGACGTCCCGCACCGCCTGCATGGTCAGATCGGGGGCGAGTTCGAAGGCGGCCTTCAGGAGGTTGCGGTAGAAGACCATGTGCAGGTTCTCGTCGGTCGCGATCCGGGCCAGCATGCGGTCGCAGACCGGATCGCCCGACTGGTGACCGGTGTTGCGGTGCGAGATGCGGGTCGCGAGCTCCTGGAAGGCGACATAGGCGATCGAGTGCAGCATCGAGTGCCCGTTGTCGGACTCGAAGCCCTCGCTCATGTGCGACATCCGGAACTGCTCCAGCTGGTCCGGGTCGACCGCGCGGGAAGCGAGCAGGTAGTCGCGCATCACGATGCCGTGCCGGCCCTCCTCGGCGGTCCAGCGGTGCACCCAGGTGCCCCAGGCGCCGTCTCGGCCGAACAGCGAGGCGATCTCGTGGTGGTAGCTGGGCAGGTTGTCCTCGGTGAGCAGGTTCACCACCAGAGCGATCCGGCCGATCTCGGTGACCTTGGACTGCTCCTTGCCCCAGGCCTCGCCGTCCTCGAAGAAGCCGGGGAAGTTACGGGCGTCCCCCCAGGGCACGTACTCGTGCGGCATCCAGTCCTTGGCCACCTTCAGATGGCGGTTCAGTTCCTTTTCGACCACTTCCTCCAGGGCGTACAGCAGCCGCGCGTCGGTCCATGCGGACGAGCTGCCGAGATGGGAAGAAGTGATCGTCACGAGAACTCCAGGGGGACGCCGAACAAGAGCGGATGAACGGGAGAGAACCGGCGAGCGGTACCGGAAACCTACGTGATCGTAGGCTACGAATCCGTAGGTTACGAAGCCGTAGGTTAAGTACGCTGTAAAGATCGCTGATCAGGCGCTGTGCCCAGGTCGCGCCAGGACACGCCAAGCAGCCCTGGGACCCGCAGGTCCCAGGGCCGGGGGAGTGACTCGATCACCCGGTCAGGCGTGCAACTCCCGCAGCCGCACCGAGAGGCACGTCACACATCCCTCCAGTTTCTCGAACTCGGAGATGTCCACGGCGATCACGTCGTGGCCGAGGTCGGTCAGCAGTTCCGCCGTCTTCGGGGCGCTCGCCGACATCAGCAGCTTGCCGCTGCCCAGCAGCACCACATGGGCGCCGGCCTCCTCGGGCACCGCCAGGAAGCCCGGGAAGAGGGAGGGCCGGTCCACGTTCGGGATGTGCCCCAGCACCGTTCCGTCCGGCAGCGCGGTCACCGCCGACTTCAGATGCAGCACCTTGCTCACCGGTACCGCGACGACCCGCGCGCCCAGCGGCTCGAACACCGCCCGCACCTGCTGCACCCCGGCCGCGTTGGTCCGTCCGCCCCGGCCGACGTAGACGGTGTCGCCGACCTTGAGGACGTCACCGCCCTCCAACGTGCCCGGCTCCCAGACCCAGTTCACCGAGCAGCCGAGGCGGGCCACCGCCTCCTCGACCCCGGCGGTCTCCGCGCGCCGGGACTCGGCGCCGGGCCGGGTGATCAGCGCCACGTTCCTGTACATGACGACGGTGTCCTCGACGAAGACCGAGTCCGGGCAGTCGTCCTCCGGGTCGACCTCGATGGTCTCCCAGCCGTGCGTGCGCAACGTCTCCGCGTATGCCTCCCATTGGTCCTGGGCGAGCTCGACGTCGACCTTCTCCCGCTCGATGTGCGTCACCAGGCCTTCGGCCAGGCGCGGGCTGGGACGGCGGATGAGGGCCTTCTTGCTGGGCACGACGGGTCTCCGGGGTCGGCGGTCGGGTCCGGCGCCCAGTGCGGGGCGCCGGACGGACATCATGCAGTGCGGGTCCGTGCCGACAAAACCCTCGTTGTCAGGCTGTGCCCCTCCTGAGACTCGCCACCTCCTGCGGTGTGGTGCCCGTCAGCTCGCCGTCCGCCATCAGCAGCCAGCGGGTGATCCCGATCGACTCCAGGAAGGGGAGGTCGTGACTGGCCACGATCAGGGCGCCCTGATAGGACTCCAGGGCCGTGGTGAGCTGCCGCACGCTCGCCATGTCCAGATTGTTCGTCGGCTCGTCGAGCATCAGCAGCTGCGGGGCGGGATCGGCCAGCAGCAGCGCGGCCAGCGCGGCCCGGAAGCGTTCGCCGCCGGAGAGCGTGGCCGCCCGCTGGTCGGCGCGGGCGCCCCGGAACAGGAAGCGGGCGAGCCGGGCCCGGATCCGGTTGTTGGTGGCGCCCGGCGCGAACCTGGCCACGTTCTCGGCCACGGTCAGCTCCCCGTCGAGCACGTCCAGCCGCTGCGGCAGGAAACGCAGCGGCACGTGCGTGTGCGCCTGGCCCGCCACCGGTGCCAGCTCCCCGGCGATCGTGCGCAGCAGCGTCGTCTTGCCCGCGCCGTTGCGTCCGATCAGGGCGATCCGCTCGGGCCCGCGCAGATCGAGGATTCCCTTCACCCGTGAGCCGTGCGCGAGTTCCAGGTTCTCCAGCGTCAGCACGTTCCGGCCCGGCGGTACCGCCGTGTACGGCAGCTCGACGCGGATCTCGTCGTCGTCCCGTACCGCCTCGGCCGCTTCGTCCAGCCGCTCCTTCGCCTCGCTGAGCCGCTCCTCGTGCATGATGCGGTGCTTGCCGGCTGACTCCTGAGCGGCCCGCTTGCGCGCCCCCATGACGATCTTCGGCTCGCGTTTCTGCTCGGACATCTTCTGCCCGTACCGCTTGCGGCGGGCGAGCTTGACCTGGGCGTCGGACAGTTCGCGTTTCTGCTTGCGGACATCGGCCTCGGCGACCCGCACCATGCGTTCGGCCGCGTCCTGTTCGACGGCGAGCGCCTCCTCGTAGGCCGAGAAGTTGCCTCCGTACCAGGTGACCTCCCCGGCCCGCAGGTCGGCGATCTGGTCGACCAGGTCGAGGAGTTCACGATCGTGGCTGACCACGATCAGCAGGCCCGGCCAGGACGCGACCGCCGCGTACAGCCGCCTGCGGGCGTACAGGTCGAGGTTGTTGGTGGGCTCGTCGAGCAGCAGGACATCGGGCCGGTCCAGGAGCAGCGCGGCCAGCCGCAGCAGCACCGACTCACCGCCGGAGACCTCGCCCACGGTCCGGTCGAGCCCGATGTGGCCGAGCCCGAGTTCACCGAGGGTGACCAGCGCGCGCTCCTCGACGTCCCAGTCGTCGCCGAGTGTCTCGAAGTGCGCCTCGGACGCGTCGCCCGCCTCGATGGCGTGCAGCGCGGCCCGCCGGGTGGCGATGCCGAGCGCCTCCTCGACACGCAGCGCGGTGTCGAGGGTGACGTTCTGCGGGAGGTAGCCGACCTCGCCGGCCACCTTCACAGTGCCGTCGGACGGGGTGAGCTCACCGGCGATGAGCTGGAGAAGGGTGGACTTCCCTGATCCGTTGACGCCGACGAGACCGGTGCGGCCGGGGCCCACGGCGACGTCGAGGCCGTCCAGGACGGGGGAGCCGTCGGGCCAGGAGAAGGACAGGGACGTACAGGTGACGGAAGCAGACATGGGCGCCTCGCGGTTGCTTGCGGTGTCGGGGGACAGACGCGTGTCGAGACACCGCGGGACGGCAGCCGGGGCCAGGGGAGTTGCCTGTGCCGAAGGACGGCTCGCACGCCGAGGTCGAACGCCACGGACACACCTCACGGGTGTGACGCGGTGTCTCGAATCCTCAGACGAGCAACGTCCTTCTCCTATCGGCGGCAACAGAACCGTCGTCCAAGGTAGGAGGCCGCCGAGGGGGTGTCAACGCAATTGATCGGCGGCTCGCGTCCCACCTGCGTGTCGGATTCCTGCCGGCCCGCGCCCGGCCCCGGATGGTCGAGTCGTCCGCATGACGAACCTGACCACCCTTCGGGAACAGGCCCTTGCCTTTCACGCCCTGCACGTCCCGGGGTGTCCGCTCGTCCTCCCGAACGCCTGGGACGCGGTGAGCGCCCGGCTCGCCGAGGACGCGGGCGCCGCGGCGGTGGCGACCACCAGCGCCGGGCTCGCCTGGGCGCTGGGCGCCCCCGACGGCGACCGGCTGGACCGGGGCCGTGCGGTGGAGGCCGTCGCCCGCATCGTCGCCACGGTGCGGGTTCCGGTCAGCGCCGACATCGAGAGCGGGTACGCCACCGACCCGGCAGGGGTCGCCGACACCGTCCGCGCGGTGCTCGCGGCGGGCGCCGTGGGCGTCAACATCGAGGACGCGTTGTACGACGGCGAGGGGAGCGGGCCGCTGAGGCCGGTCGCGGAGCAGGCCGAGAGGATCGCCGCCGCCCGGGAGGCCGCCGACAGGGAGGGCGTGCCGATGTTCGTGAACGTCCGGATCGACACCTTCCTGTGTGCCACCGGTGACGTGGCGGCCACCCTGGAACGCGCCGCCGCCTTCCGGGGCGCGGGCGCCGACGGGATCTTCGTCCCCGGGGTCGTCGACCCGCAGACGGTCACGGCGCTCGTCGAGGGCGTCGAGGGACCGCTCAACGTGCTGGCGGGCCCGGGTGCGCCGACCGTCGCCGAACTGGCCGCCCTCGGCGTGGCCCGGGTGAGCGCCGGATCGGCCCTGGCCGAGGCGGCACACGCGGCCGTCCGCCGTGCCGCGCGGGAGCTGCTGGACACGGGGACCTACGGGGCGCTGGCGGACGGGCTGGGCTACGGCGAACTCAACGCCCTGCTGACCAGGGAGGGCTAGTTCAGCAGGCGTCCCGCATCAGCTCGGCCAGGTCGTGGTCGAGGTCCAGCCGGAGGTGTTCGAGGCCGGCGGCCACCAGCTCGCCGGTCGCCTCCAGGAAACGCCGGATCTCGCCCGTGCGCACATGGATGACGGCGGTGCCCTCGGGGGCGTGGAACTCCAGCACGGTGCGGTCGTAGCCGTACGGCCGCACCCGGACGTCACCGTCGCCCTCCGGGGCGTCCAGGCCCGCCGTGAGCAGGTCGCGGGAGAACGTCCAGCAGACGTCGACGCCCTCCAGGGTGGCCGGGGCCGGGAAGGTCATACGGACGGCGAAGGGATCCTCGCTGTCGTAGCACAGGCTGGCGGGAATGCTCGGCATCCGCGGCGACGCGGCGACCAGGCGGGCCTCTACGGGCTGCTCGATGACAGTGGACAAGGCCTTGCTCCCTAGCGACGGCTGGACGAATTCCCGGGCGTGTGAGACCTGGCAATGGAAGAGACGAGGGAAGCGCCCGATCCGTGCACGCGAAGTGCGAGTGACCTCTGTCACCGGGCTCATTCACACCCGGGGCTTACCCGGCCCGTGGGACGGCCGGGCCCTCTGGACGGCACCGGGACGGTGGGCTAACTTGCCGCGCCATGAGGCGCTTGGGGAGCACGCGACGGTCAGGACGGACGGGACGAACGAGCCGGACGGTGACGGTGGGGGTGGCGTGCGCGGCGGCGCTGGCCGCGCTGACCGCGGGTTCCGCGCACGCGGCGACACCGGCACCGCGGTGGGTGGTCAAGGACACCGGCACACCGGACGTGCGGTTCCGCGGTCTGGCCGCCGTCGACCGCCACACCGCGTGGCTGGCCGGAACGGCCGGCACCGTGCTGCGCACCACCGACGGCGGGACGACCTGGCGGAACGTCTCTCCGCCGGGCGCCGCCGACCTCCAGTTCCGGGACGTCGAGGCGTTCGACGCACGCCGCGCGGTGGTGCTGGCCATCGGCGAGGGCGAGGCCTCCCGGGTCTACCGCACCGACGACGGCGGGGCGACCTGGACCGAGTCGTTCCGCAACACCGACCCGGCCGCCTTCTACGACTGCATGACCTTCTTCGACCGCCGGCACGGCCTCGCCATGAGCGACCCGGTGGACGGGAAGTTCCGCATCCTGTCCACCGGGGACGGCGGCCGCTCCTGGCGGGTGCTGCCCGGCACCGGGATGCCGGCCGCCCTGGACGGTGAGGCGGGCTTCGCGGCCAGTGGCCAGTGCCTGGTCGCCTCCGGGCCGAAGGACGCCTGGCTGGCCACCGGCGGCGCCGCCCACGCGCGCGTGCTGCATTCCGCCGACCGCGGACTGACCTGGACCGCCACCGACACGCCCGTCCCGGCCGGCGATCCCGCCAAGGGCGTCTTCGCCCTCGCCTTCCGGGACCGTACCCACGGCCTCGCGGTCGGCGGCGACTACCGCCCCGACCAGTCCTCCCCGCGGGCCGCGGCGGTCACCCGGGACGGCGGCCGCACCTGGCAGCCCGCGACCAGCCCGCCGCCCGCCTACCGCTCCGGTGCCGCCTGGCTTCCGCACAGCCGTACCGCCGCCCTCGCCGTCGGTCCCACCGGAACCGACCTGACCACCGACGGCGGCCGCACCTGGCGGACCGTCGACACCGGTTCGTACGACACCGTCGACTGCACCCCCGACGTGAGCTGCTGGGCCGCCGGTGAGCAGGGACGGGTGGCACGTCTGGAGCGCTGACGCGCGGGTGTCCGGGCGGCGGGCGCGCGCATGACGGCGGGTCAGCCCTACCCCGCGTCCGCGGCGCCGTGCGGCGGTGGGCCGCACGCGCGCGTGTGTGCGTCGTACGCTCGTGGTCACCATGACGACCGTATCCGTACCCGCGGACTGGCCCGCGACCGAGGAAGCGGCGCTGGCCGTTCAGGACGGCCTGCGGGGGCGGGTGATCCTCGACGAGCCGGGACCGGCGCCCGGCGCCGGCCACGTCACCGGGGTCGACGTGGCCTACGACGACGAGCGGGACCTGGTCGCGGCGGCAGCCGTCGTGCTGGACGCGGCGACCCTGGAGCCCGTGGCCGAGGCCACCGCCGTCGGCCGGGTCTCCTTCCCGTACGTGCCCGGCCTGCTCGCCTTCCGCGAGATCCCCACGGTACGGGCCGCCCTGGCCGCCCTGCCGTGCCCGCCGGGCCTGGTCGTCTGCGACGGCTACGGCCTCGCCCACCCGCGCCGCTTCGGTCTCGCCAGCCACCTCGGCGTCCTCACCGGCCTGCCCACCGTCGGCGTCGCCAAGAACCCGTTCACCTTCGCCCACGACGACCCGGACACGCCGCGCGGCAGCCACGCACCGCTCCTCGCCGGCACCGTGGAGGTCGGCAGGGCGCTGCGCACCCGGGACGGCGTCAAGCCGGTGTTCGTCTCCGTCGGCCACCGGGTGAGCCTGGACAACGCCTGTGCCCACACGCTGGCGCTCACCCCGCGGTACCGCCTTCCGGAGACCACCCGCCGCGCGGACGCGCTGTGCCGCAGGGCACTGCGTCAGGCCCGGGCCTGAGCACCCGGACCGAGCACCCGGACCGAGCACCCGGACCGAGCACCCGGACCGAGTACGCGTACGGATGTGGCCGCCCCGGTGCCGGCGGCAGGCCGGCCCGCATGACGACACCCCGTGCGCCCAAGCCCCTGGCCGACCCCGCCCAGCCCGTCGAGCGCGCCGTCGACGCGGCGCTCGTCCTGGCCGTGGTGGCGGGGTTCGCCTGGATCACCGGCACGTTCTGCACGGTCGTGGCCTGGTCCTGAGCTAGCGGACGGCGGCCACCCGGAAGCCGATTCCGGCTGCGCGCAGGCGTTCGGTCAGCGCGTCGCCCATCGCCTGCGCCGTGGTGACCTGGCCGGACGTCGCCGGCAGGTCGTCGAGGGCGAGGCACAGCGCGGCCTCGGCGAACATCTTCGCCGTCTCGCCGTAGCCGGGATCGCCGCCCGAGACCTCCGTGAAGACCCGCCGTCCGCCGCCCTCGCCGACGAACCGGACCCGGAACCAGCTGCGGGCCCGCTTCTCCTCGCTCGGCCCCTCGCCGGGCCTGAGCCGGTCCGACAGCCAGCGCCGGGCGGGCGGCAGCTGGGCTGCCGCGGCCACCGCGCCCACCGCCGTGATCCCGCCGAGCGCCATCGGAAGACGCCGGACGGCCGCGTAGTGCCGGTAGCGGAAGTCCGGGCCGTAGCGGTCCAGTGCCTTCGCCGAGCGGCGCACGATCTGGGCGTCGATGGTGGGCAGCGGCAGTGCCCAGGCACCGATCTCGCCGGCGAAGCGCGGCGGTCCGGCCGGGGCGGTCGCCCGGCGGCCCATCAGACGGGGTTCGTACCGGGCGCGGTCCCGGGTGGCGGCGATCATCTGCCGGGGGCGCGCGAACTGGTCGAGGACGGAGGCGAAGGTGCCGCCGGAGAAGGCCGCGTCGGCGGTCACGAAGCCGTCCACGGTCAGTGGCACGCCCTCGGGCAGGTGGCGGACCGTGAAGTAGGCGCCCAGGTCGTGCGGGACCGAGTCGAAGCCGCACGCGTGCACCAGCCGGGCCCCGGTCTCGCGCGCGCGTGCGTCGTGCCGCACGTAGGTCAGGTCGACGAACTCGGGCTCCCCGCACAGGTCCAGGTAGTCCGCACCGGTGTCCGCGCAGGCCGCGACCAGGTCCTCGCCGTAACGGCCGTACGGACCGACCGTGGTGGCCACCACGCGCGCCTGCTCGGCGAGGGCGCGGACCGTGGCGGGTTCGGTGACGTCGGCGCGCAGCAGCCCGACCTCCGTGCCGGCCGGCAGCCGCTTGCGCAGGGACTCCAGCCTGCGCTCGCCCCGGGCCGCGACCGCCCAGCGCAGGCCTTGGGGCGCGTGGGCGGCGAGGTAGCCGGCGGTGAGTTCGCCGACGAAGCCGGTGGCCCCGAAGAGCACGATGTCGTAGGGACGGTCCGTCGTCTTCAGCCTGCTCATGACACCTCTCGGTCGTGCAACCCGTGCCGTTGTCGGTGGCTGAGGCTAGCGTGAGGAGTGCGGACGCACCCCCACCGGGTATCTTGACTAAGCGCTTGCTCGTCCACCCTTGTGCTCGGTAGAACGTGTTCTTAGCATCGTCGGTGTTACATCAGTTGTGTCAATGACTGGGGGCGGCATGACCACGGCAGGGACGCCAGGACACGGCCCGCTCTCCGGCGTGCGCGTGATCGAGCTGGCCGGCATCGGACCGGGTCCGTTCGCCGCCATGCTCCTGGCCGACCTGGGCGCCGACGTGGTCCGCGTCGACCGGCCCGGCGGCCAGGGCCTCGCCATCGACCCGGCGTACGACGTCACCAACCGCAACAAGCGCTCCGTGCTCGTCGACCTGAAGGCCCCGGACGGCCCGGCCCGCGTCCTCGACCTGGCCGAGCGTGCCGACATCCTCGTCGAGGGCTACCGCCCCGGCGTCGCCGAGCGCCTCGGCGTCGGCCCCGAGGACTGCCACGCCCGCAACCCCGGCCTGGTCTACGGCCGGATGACCGGCTGGGGTCAGGAGGGACCGCTGGCCCGCCGCGCGGGCCACGACATCGCCTACATCGCCCTCACCGGCACCCTCGGAATGATCGGCCGCCCCGACGAACCCCCGGCGGTCCCCGCCAACCTGCTCGGCGACTACGCGGGCGGCGCCCTCTACCTGGTCGTCGGCGTCCTGGCCGCGCTGCACCACGCGCGCGCGGGCGGCACCGGCCAGGTCGTGGACGCCGCCATCGTGGACGGCACCGCGCACCTGGCCGCGATGATCCACGGCATGGTGGCCGCCGGCGGCTGGCAGGACCGGCGCGCCGCCAACCTGCTGGACGGCGGCTGCCCGTACTACGGCACCTACGAGACCGCCGACGGCGGACACATGGCGGTCGGCGCCCTGGAGCCGCAGTTCTACGCCGAGTTCCTCCGGCTGCTGGGCGGCCTGGACGACCTGGCCGACGCCCGCAAGGACTGGACCCGCTGGGGCGAGCTGCGCGAGCGGGTCGCCGTCCGCTTCAAGGCCCGCACCCGCGAGGAGTGGACGGCCGTCTTCGAGGGCTCCGACGCCTGCGTGGCCCCCGTGCTCTCCCTGGGCGAGGCCCCGCACCACCCCCATCTGGCCGCCCGCGGCACCTTCACCCGCCACGGCGGCATCACCCAGCCGGCCCCTGCCCCCCGGTTCTCGGTGACCCCCACGGCCGTACGCACCGCGCCCGCCCGGCCCGGCGCGGACACCGTCGAGGTGGCCCGCGACTGGGCCGTACCCGCCCTGCTCGACGACGACAAGGACACCGCCTGATGGAGCTCTCGACCTTCCTCGACTACGCGGGCGACCCGCGGGCCGCGGCGGACCGGGCGGCCGCGCTGGAGTCGGCGGGCCTCGACACCGTCTGGGTCGCGGAGGCCTACGGCTTCGACTCGCCCACCATCATGGGTTACCTGGCCGCCCGCACCGAGCGGATGAAGATCGGCTCCGCGATCCTCAACGTCTACTCCCGCACCCCCGCCCTCATCGCCCAGACGGCCGCCGGCCTCGACGCGATCTCCGGCGGCCGGGCGATCATCGGCCTCGGCGCCTCCGGCCCCCAGGTCGTCGAGGGCTGGCACGGGAAGGCCTACGACAAGCCGCTCGGCCGCACCCGCGAGACCATCGAGCTGACCCGGCGGATCCTGCGCCGCGAGACCATCGACCACCACGGCATCACCGACATGCCCCGCCCCGGCGGCCTCGGCAAGCCCCTGAAGATCCTGACCAGGCCGGTCCGCGCCGAGGTCCCGCTCTACGTGGCCTCCCTCGGCCCCGCCAACGTCCGGATGACCGCAGAGATCGCCGACGGCTGGCTGCCCACCCTGTTCATCCCCGAGAAGGCCAAGGACGTCTGGGGGACGCCACTGGCGGAGGGTGCCGCCCGCCGCGACCCGGCCCTCGGGCCGCTGCGGATCGCCGCCGGCGGGCTGCTGGCCATCGGCGAGGACGCGGCGGCCGCCCGCGACCTGGCCCGGCCCCGGATCGCCCTGTACGTCGGCGGCATGGGCGCACCCGGCAAGAACTTCTACAACGACCTGGCCGTCGCCTACGGGTACGAGAAGGAGGCCCGGCTCATCCAGGAGCTCTACCTCGCCGGCCGCCACCGGGACGCGGCGGCCGCCGTACCCGACGAGTTCTGCGAGCTCATATCCCTGTGCGGCCCGCAGGGATACGTCCGCGAGCGCGTCGCCGCCTTCCGCGAGGCGGGCGTGACCACGCTGGACGTGATCCCCGTCGGCCCGGATCCGGCCCGCCTGGTCGAGACCGTCAAGAACTGGCTCTGACCCCCACCGCCACCGAACCCTCGTTGAAAGGCTTGTCAGTGAGCACCGAAGCGTACGTGTACGACGCGATCCGCACCCCGCGCGGCCGCGGCAAGGCGAACGGCGCCCTGCACGGCACGAAGCCCATCGATCTGGTCGTCGGACTCATCCACGAGATCCAGGGCCGTTTTCCGGGCCTGGACCCGGCCGCGATCGACGACATCGTGCTCGGTGTCGTCGGCCCGGTCGGCGACCAGGGCTCCGACATCGCGCGGATCGCCGCGATCGCCGCCGGCCTGCCCGACACGGTGGCAGGCGTACAGGAGAACCGCTTCTGCGCGTCGGGCCTGGAGGCCGTGAACATGGCCGCCGCCAAGGTCCGTTCGGGCTTCGAGGACCTCGTCCTCGCGGGCGGCGTCGAGTCCATGTCCCGGGTGCCGATGGCCTCCGACGGCGGCGCCTGGTTCAACGACCCGATGACCAACCTGGCCACCAACTTCGTGCCGCAGGGCATCGGCGCCGACCTGATCGCCACCATCGAGGGCTTCTCCCGCCGGGACGTCGACGAGTACGCGGCGCTCTCCCAGGAGCGTGCGGCGACGGCCGTGAAGGAGGGCCGCTTCGACCGTTCCGTGGTCCCCGTCAGGGACCGCGCGGGCCTGGTCGTCCTCGACCACGACGAACACCTGCGCCCCGGCACCACCGCCGACTCGCTCGCCAAGCTCAAGCCCTCCTTCGCCGACATCGGGGAGCTGGGCGGGTTCGACGCGGTCGCGCTGCAGAAGTACCACTGGGTCGAGAAGATCGACCACGTCCACCACGCGGGCAACTCCTCCGGCATCGTCGACGGCGCCTCCCTGGTCGCCATCGGCACCAAGGAGATCGGCGAGCGCCACGGCCTGACCCCGCGTGCGCGGATCATCGCGGCCGCCGTCTCCGGCTCCGAGCCGACCATCATGCTCACCGGCCCGGCCCCCGCCACCCGCAAGGCCCTCGCCAAGGCCGGACTCACCATCGACGACATCGACCTGGTCGAGATCAACGAGGCGTTCGCGGCGGTCGTGCTGCGCTTCGTCAAGGACATGGGCCTGTCCCTGGACAAGGTCAACGTCAACGGCGGCGCGATCGCGCTGGGCCACCCGCTCGGCGCCACCGGTGCGATGATCCTCGGCTCCCTCGTCGACGAGCTGGAGCGCCAGGACAAGCGCTACGGGCTGGCCACCCTGTGCGTGGGCGGCGGCATGGGCATCGCCACGATCGTCGAGCGCGTCTGAAAACCCCGGCGGAACCAAGAGACCTCACGGAGACCCTCACATGACCGAGAGCACCACCATCCGCTGGGAGAAGGACGACACCGGCGTCGTCACCCTGGTCCTGGACGACCCGAACCAGTCCGCCAACACCATGAACGCGGCCTTCGTCGAGTCCCTCGCCGCGGTCGCCGACCGGCTGGAGGCCGAGCAGGACTCGATCCGGGGCATCGTCTTCACCTCCGCCAAGAAGACCTTCTTCGCCGGCGGCGACCTGCGCGACCTCATCCGGGTCACCCCCGAGACCGCCCAGGACCTCTTCGACGGCGGCCTCGCCATCAAGCGCAACCTGCGCCGCATCGAGACCCTCGGCAAGCCCGTCGTCGCCGCGATCAACGGCGCTGCCCTTGGCGGCGGTTTCGAACTCGCCCTGGCCTGCCACCACCGGGTCGCCCTCGACACCCCCGGCACCAAGATCGGCTGTCCCGAGGTCACCCTCGGCCTCCTCCCGGGCGGCGGCGGTGTCGTCCGCACCGTGCGCCTGCTCGGCATCGCCGACGCGCTGCTGAAGGTCCTCCTCCAGGGCACCCAGTACAACGCGCGCAGGGCCCAGGAGAACGGCCTGGTCCACGAGGTCGCCGACAGCCCCGAGGATCTCCTCGCCAAGGCCCGCGCCTTCATCGACGCCCACCCGGAGTCCCATCAGCCCTGGGACGTCCCGGGCTACCGGATCCCCGGCGGCACCCCGGCCAACCCGAAGTTCGCGGCCAACCTGCCGGCCTTCCCGGCCTCCCTGCGCAAGCAGACCAGCAACGCCCCCTACCCGGCGCCGCGCCGCATCCTCGCCGCCGCCGTCGAGGGCAGCCAGGTCGACTTCGAGACCGCCCAGGTCATCGAGGCCCGCTACTTCGTGGAGCTGGCCGCCGGGCAGATCTCGAAGAACATGATCCAGGCGTTCTTCTTCGACCTCCAGGCCGTCAACTCCGGCGCCAACCGGCCGGGGGGCGTCGAGCCCCGCAAGGTCACCAGGGTCGCCGTCCTCGGCGCGGGCATGATGGGCGCGGGCATCGCCTACTCCTGCGCCCGCGCGGGCATCGACGTCGTCCTCAAGGACGTCTCCGCCGAGGCCGCGCAGAAGGGCAAGGCCTACTCCGAGAAGCTGTGCGCCAAGGCCGTCGCCAAGGGCCGCACCAGCCAGGAGAAGGCGGACGCGCTGCTCGCCCGGATCACGCCCACCGCCGACCCGCAGGACCTCGCCGGCTGCGACGCGGTCATCGAGGCCGTCTTCGAGGACACCTCGCTCAAGCACAAGGTGTTCCAGGAGATCGAGTCGGTCGTCGCCCCCGACGCCCTGCTGTGCTCCAACACCTCCACGCTCCCCATCACCGCCCTCGCCGAGGGAGTCGAGCGCCAGCAGGACTTCATCGGCCTGCACTTCTTCTCGCCCGTCGACAAGATGCCGCTCGTCGAGATCATCAAGGGCGAGCGCACCGGCGACGAGGCGCTGGCACGTGCCTTCGACCTGGTCCGGCAGATCAACAAGACGCCGATCGTCGTCAACGACTCGCGCGGCTTCTTCACCTCCCGGGTGATCGGCCACTTCATCAACGAGGGTGTCGCCATGGTCGGGGAGGGCATCGAACCGGCCTCCGTCGAGCAGGCGGCGGCCCAGGCCGGCTACCCGGCCAAGGTCCTCTCCCTGATGGACGAGCTGACCCTCACCCTGCCGCAGAAGATCCGCCGCGAGTCGAAGCTGGCCGTCGAGGAGGCCGGCGGCACCTGGACCGCGCACCCGGCCGAGGCCGTCATCGACCGCATGGTCGACGAGTTCCGCCGCCCGGGCCGCAGCGGCGGCGCCGGCTTCTACGACTACGCCGAGGACGGCCGGCGCGCCGGGCTCTGGCCGGGCCTGCGCGAGCACTTCACCGAGCCGGGTCGTGAGATCCCGTTCCGTGACATGCAGGAGCGGATGCTCTTCGCGGAGGCACTGGACACCGTCCGCCTCCTGGAGGAAGGCGTCCTGACCTCGGTCGCCGACGCCAACATCGGATCGCTCTTCGGCATCGGCTTCCCCGGCTGGACCGGCGGTGTCCTCCAGTACATCAACGGCTACGACGCCTACGGCGGGGCGGATGCCGGCCTGCCCGGCTTCGTGGCCCGCGCGCGTGAGCTGGCGGAGACCTACGGCGACCGCTTCACCCCGCCCGCGCTGCTGGAGGAGAAGGCGGACAAGGGGGAGACCTTCACGGACGGCCGCTGACCGGACCGCCCGGTCCCGGCCCCCGTCTCAGGAGGGCCGGGACTCCTCCGGGCCGGCGAGCCACTGGTGCACCTCGTGCCTGAGCGACCGCTGGAACGTGGTCAGCAGCGCCTGCACCACCAGCGGCTGCACATGGGCGGACAGTGACTTCACGTCCTGCTCGGTCCGCTCCGCCACCTCGGCCCGGAACACCTGCGCCAGCGCGTGGGCGGCTGAGCGCGAGTGCTCGACCAGCACGGTGCGCGCGGCCAGGATCGCCTGCTCGGACAGCGGTACGTCCAGCAGCTGCACGGCGAGCCGGAGCAGGCCCGGGTCGACGCGGTAGGCGTCTCCGTCGGGCCGTACGACGTCCATCGCGACGAGCCGCTCGACGTCCCCCTCGTCCAGCTGCCGCCCGGCCCGCCGGCGCAGCTCGCCGGCGCTCACCCGCTCCTCGGTGTCAGGCGCCCAGGAGGCCACCAGGGCCCGGTGGATGGCGAGGTCGTGGTCGGTCAGCCCGGGCGGCAGCCGGTGCAGATAGCGTTCGATCGCCGCCAGTGTCATGCCCTGGTGCTGAAGCTCCTCGATGAGCGCCAGCCGGGCCAGGTGTCCGGCCCCGTAGTGACCCACCCGGCGGGCACCGATCACCGGCGGCGGGAGCAGCCCCTTGGTGCCGTAGAACCGGACCGTGCGGACCGTGGTGCCGGCCCGGGCGGCCAGTTCGTCGATCGTGAGCACCGGCTCCCCGGAGTCGCTGTCGGTGTCGGTCGTCATGTGCAGCAGTATCGCTGTCACAGCGGCACTGTGACACCGGCATGGCCATGTCATCGATGATCATTTGTTCGCTGGAAATTCATCCACATGACTAGATCATCATCTTGTGAGAAGTGCCGCTGTGTGATGTGTGCCATCGCATACGCCCAGGTGGCCGGGGAAGGGGGCACCTCGGTCCGTGCCGTCACCGAGTGCGCCGACCGAGTACGTCCGGACACCCGAGCGCGACCCGCTCGGGCGCACCAGAGAGTGGAACCACCTGTGAGCAAGAACGCCGTGGACACGGCACAGGCCGTCGCCACCCGGACCCACGCGGCCCAGACGCCCGCGGACGCGGGCGACGCCGGCTACAGCAAGGACCTCAAGGCCCGCCACGTCAACATGATCGCCGTCGGCGGCGCGATCGGCACCGGCCTCTTCCTCGGCGCGGGCGGACGGCTCCACAACGCGGGCCCGGCGCTCGCGCTGGCCTACCTGGTCTGCGGAATCTTCGCCTTCGTCGTCGTACGCGCCCTCGGCGAGCTGGTCCTGTACCGCCCGTCGTCCGGATCCTTCGTGTCGTACGCGCGTGAGTTCCTCGGCGAGAAGGGCGCCTACGTCGCCGGCTGGATGTACTTCCTGAACTGGTCGACGACCGGCATCGCCGACATCACCGCGATCGCGCTCTACACCCACTACTGGTCCATGTTCACCAGCATCCCCCAGTGGACGCTCGCGCTGATCGCCCTGGCCGTGGTCCTCGCGGTGAACCTCATCTCGGTGAAGATCTTCGGCGAGATGGAGTTCTGGTTCGCGATCATCAAGGTCGCCACCCTGGTCGGCTTCATGCTGATCGGCATCTTCCTGCTCGCCACCCAGCACAAGGTCGACGGCCAGACCCCGGGGCTGAGCGCCATCGGCGACCACGGCGGTGTCCTGCCGCACGGGCTGATGCCGGTCATCCTGGTCATGCAGGGCGTGATCTTCGCCTACGCGGCCCTGGAGCTGGTCGGTGTCGCGGCCGGCGAGACCGCCGAGCCGGGGAAGGTCGTCCCGCGCGCGGTGAACTCGATCATGTGGCGCGTCGGCGTCTTCTACGTCGGCTCGGTCGTCCTGCTCGCCCTGCTCCTGCCCGGCTCGGTGTACTCGGCCGACCAGAGCCCCTTCGTGACGGTCCTCTCCAAGATCGGCGTCTCGGGCGCCGGCGACGTCATGAACCTGGTGGTCCTGACCGCGGCGATGTCCTCCCTCAACTCCGGCCTGTACTCCACCGGCCGCATCCTGCGCTCCATGGCGGTGGCCGGATCGGCCCCGAAGTTCACGGCCCGCATGAACCGCAGCCAGGTCCCCTACGGCGGCATCCTGCTGACCTGCGCGGTCTGCGTGCTCGGTGTCGTCCTGAACTACCTGGTGCCCAGCCAGGCCTTCGAGATCGTGCTGAACGTCGCCTCCCTCGGCATCATCAGCACCTGGGTGATCATCATGCTCTGCCACCTGGTCTTCGTCCGCCGCGCGAAGGCGGGTCTGGTCGGCCGTCCCTCCTTCCGCCTCCGCTTCAGCCCGGTCACCGAGATCGCCACGATCGTCTTCCTGCTGGTCTGCCTCGGCATGATGTGGAACGACCCGGAGGTGGGCCGCAAGACCCTCCTGCTCATCCCGGTCATCGCCGCCCTGCTGGTGGCGGGCTGGTTCGGCGTCCGCCGCAGGGTGGTCCAGACCGTCGGCGAGGAGCTGTCGCGGCTCACGAAGTAGCAGGTCAGCGCCACTGTCAGTGGCATAGTCCACGGTGGCGTCATGTCGGAGATCACTTACATCCGGGGTGACGCCACCGCGCCGTCGGGCAAGGGCGTCAAGGTGATCGCCCATGTCTGCAACGACCTGGGGGGCCGGGGGAAGGGCTTCGTGCTCGCACTCTCGCGCCGCTGGCCGGAGCCGGAGCGGGCGTACCGCGCCCAGATCCGGCAGCAAGGGCGTACCGGTCCGCTGCGAGGCGAGCGACACGGCCCTGACCAAGCTGGCCGACGGGACGCTCAGGGGCGCTGGGGGAGGAACTGCGCGACCAGCCGCAACCGGCCCGCAGCCCCCCGCTCACCGCACCCTGCAACCGCTCAGTGCACGTCGTTCGTCGCCTCGATCTTCTTCCAGGACCTCGGCTGGTCAGGCACGCCCGCGGCCTTGAGCGCAGGTACCGCCGGCTTCGCCGGCTCGAACAGCCACGCGTCGAACAGCCCCGACAGCGACTTCCCGGACACCTTCTCGGCGTACTCCTCGAAGTCGGCCACCGACGCGTTGCCGTACGCGTGCTCCCTCGGCCACCCCTTCAGGATCGCGAAGAAGGCGTCGTCCCCGACCGCGTTCCGCAGCGCCTGCACGGCCAGCGCCCCGCGGTCGTAGACGGCGATGTCGAACTGGTCGTCCGGACCGGGATCCCCCGGCTTGACCGTCCAGAACGCGTCGTCGGCCGGGTGCGACGCGTACACGTAGTCGGCGAGTTCCTGCGTCGTCCCCTCGCCCTCGTGCTCGGACCACAGCCACTGCGCGTAGCGCGCGAAGCCCTCGTTGAGCCAGATGTCCTTCCAGCCCTTGACGGAGACGTCGTCGCCGTACCACTGGTGCGCCAGCTCGTGCACCACCACGGAGGTGTTGGAGCCGTTCGCGAACTGCCTGGGGCTGTAGTACACGCGGGTCTGCGTCTCCAGCGCGTACCCCGTCGTCGTGTTCGGCACGTACCCGCCCGCCGAGCTGAAGGGATACGGCCCGAAATAACCGGAGAGCCAGTCGACCAGCTCCCCGGTGCGCTCCACGCTCGCCCGCGCCGCCCCGTCGTTGTCGCCGAGGTCCTTGCTGTAGGCGTTGACGACCGGCACCCCTCCCTCGGAGGTGCTCGTCGTGATGTCGAACCTCCCGACGGCCAGCGTGGTCAGGTAGGTCGCCTGCGGCCTGTTCTGCCGCCAGTTGTAGCGGGTCCAGCCGCGCTGCGAACTCGTCGACTGGAGCGAGCCGTTGGAGACGACCTGGGTGCCGTCGGGGACGGCGACGGAGACGTCGTAGGTGGCCTTGTCCAGCGGGTGGTCGTTGCTCGGGTACCACCACCAGGCGGACTCGGGCTCGTCCGCGGCGACCGCCCCGTCGGGCGTGCGGTGCCAGGTGCTGAAGCCGTACGCGCTCTTCGTGGACGGTACCCCGCTGTAGCGGACGACGACCGTGACCTGCGTGCCCTTCGCCAGTGGCGACTTCGGGGTGACGACCAGCTCGTGCTGTCCGGACGTGGTGAAGGCCGCTGTCGCGCCGTTGACCCGCACCTCGCTCACGTCCAGCAGGAAGTCCAGGTCGAAGCTGGACAGGTCCTGTGTGGTGCGCGCCAGGATCGTCGCCGTACCGGCCAGCTCGTCGGTGGCCGGCTGGTACTGCAGACGCAGATCGTAGTGGGAGACGTCGTAGCCGCCGTTGCCGTAGTACGGGTAGTAGGGGTCGCCGATGCCCGGCGCGCCGGGACTGTGACTCGCGGCCGATGCCGGGATCGCCAGCAGCAGGGAGGCCGCCGCGAGGGCGCCCGGCGCGAGGATTCTGCGGTGCACGAGAACTCCAGGTCGGTAGGGGGCCGAGGCGCCCGTCACGCCCGGACGGGAACGCCAAGTCGATGGAGCACGAAAACTGTTCGGAGCCTATTCAGTCCCTGTGGCCCCTGGCCTGTCCACGGCCCCTTCTGTCACACGATCGCCATTCGGCCGCAATCAGTGCTGCCGGTCCCTCAGATGCCGTCTTTTGCACAGGAGTTGACGGGGGTAGCGTCCGCCGCATGCCGAAACGCACGCGCTTCACGATCTGGAGACCGTTCGTCATCGCGGTCGTCGGGGCCCTGGCGGCCGCCTTCCTCGGCCCGGTCGCGGCCCAGGCGGCCGGGACAGCCCCGCGCGAGAGCAGGCCGGTCTACTCCTACGCCGACGCCATCCGCGAGGCCGTCTGGGTGGACACCGGCCTCGACTCCGACGGCGACGGGAGGACCGACCGGGTCGCCGCCGACATCGTCCGGCCCGCCGAACCCGCCGCGCAGGGGCGCAAGGTGCCGGTCATCATGGACGCCAGCCCGTACTACTCGTGCTGCGGACGCGGCAACGAGAGCCAGCTCAAGACGTACGACGCCGCCGGGAACGTCGTCCGGATGCCGCTGTTCTACGACAACTACTTCGTGCCCCGCGGCTACGCCGTCGTCGGCGTCGACCTGGCCGGCACCAACCGCTCCGACGGCTGTGTCGACGTCGGCGGCCGCTCGGACATCCAGTCCGCGAAGGCCGTCGTCGACTGGCTGAACGGCCGCGCCAAGGCGTACAGCAGCCGCACCGGCGGCACCGCCGTCAAGGCCGGCTGGACCAACGGCAGGACCGGCATGATCGGCAAGAGCTGGGACGGCACCATCGCCAACGGCGTCGCCGCCACCGGCGTCAAGGGTCTGAAGACGATCGTCCCGATCAGCGCCATCTCCTCCTGGTACGACTACTACTTCGCCCAGGGCGCCCCGCTCTACGACTCCGGGCCCGACTGGCTGGCCGGCGCGGTGGAGAGCGACGACGCCTACGCCAGGTGCGGTGCCGTCCAGCAGAAACTGGTCGACGGCGCGCCGCGCACCGGCGACTGGACCGGTCTGTGGACCGAACGGGACTACGTCAGGGACGCCGCCAAGGTACGCGCCAGCGTGTTCCTCGTGCACGGCATGCAGGACCTCAACGTCCGCACCAAGAACTTCGGCCAGTGGTGGGACGCCCTCGCCAAGAACGGCGTCGAGCGCAAGATCTGGCTCTCCCAGACCGGGCACGTCGACCCCTTCGACTACCGGCGCGGAGCCTGGGTCGACACCCTGCACCGCTGGTTCGACCATGAACTCCTCGGCTACGACAACGGCATCGACCGCGAGCCGATGGCCGACGTCGAACGGCACCCCGACCAGTGGGTGACCTCCGCCGTCTGGCCGCCGCGCGGCACCGCGGCCACCACCCTGCGTCCCGCCGCCGGGGCCCGGGCGGGCGTGGGCATTCTCGGCCTCAGCCAAAAGACCGGCACCGAGACGTTCACCGACGACCCGACGCGGAGCGAGACCGACTGGGCGGCCCAGATCGCCACCCCGACCGCGGACAAGGCCGGCTTCCTCACCGCGCCGCTCAGCCGCGACCTGCGCCTGTCCGGCTCCTCCGAGGTCACGGTCACCGCCACCCCCACCACCTCGACGGCCCACCTGACCGCCGTCCTGGTCGACCTCGGCCCCGACACCATCCGGGACTACGCCGACGCCGCCGAGGGCATCACCACGCTCACCGACCGCACCTGCTGGGGCGAGAGCACGGCCGGCGACAGCGCCTGCTTCCTGAGGACCGCGGCCAGGACCAAGGCCGTCGACTTCACGGTCCTCAGCCGTGGCTGGGCCGACCTCGGCACCTACGCCGACCCCGGCAAGGGCGTCCCGCTCACCCCGGGCCGGACGTACACGATCACCCTCGACCTGGCCGCCACCGACCACGTCGTGCCCAAGGGGCACCGGCTGGCGCTGATCGTCGCGGGCACGGACAAGGACCTCATCGATCCGCCGTCCACGACGCCGACGCTCACCCTGGACCTGTCCCGCACCGCGGCCCGGGTCCCGCTCGTCGGGGGAGCGGCCGCGTTCGCCCGCGCCACCTCCGCGCGCTGGACCGCCCCCGGGACGGGCGACCTGACCGGAGTGCGCGCCCCGCGTACCGTGCGGCGGGTCCCCGCGAGCTGACCGCTCAGGCGGCCGGGCCCGGATCCACCAGCCCGGCCGCCTGACGTGCGCAGCCCCAGGCCACCGTGACCCCGGCCCCGCCGTGCCCGTAGTTGTGCACCAGCAGGCGTCCGTCCGGCAGGAGTTCACGTTCCAGCCGTACCGCGTCCCGGTACGGGCGCAGCCCTACCCGGTGCCCCAGCACCCGGGCCCCGGCGATCTCCGGCCGTACCGCCGCGCACCGCGCCACGATCCCGGCCGCGATGTCCGGATCGGGCTCCAGGGACCAGGCGTCCTCGTGCGCCGTGCCCCCGAGCAGCAGTCCTCCCGGCTGTGGGAAGAAGTAGGCCGAGACACTTCCTTCGGCCCCTCCTCCAGGTCCTGCCGCGGTCTTCTCGGCAGAGGTGTACCAGGTGGTGATGCCCGGGTTCTCCACCACGACCAGCTGCCCGCGCACCGGACGCACCGCCGGATCGGGAACCAGCGAACGGGCCCCCAGCCCGCTGCAGTTCACCACCACCGCCGACCGCACCTCGCCCAGCCCGCGCACCACCCGTTCCTCGACCGTCCCGCCCGCCTCCTCCAACCGCTGCCGCAGCCACCCGAGATGGACCGGCATGTCGATCAACGGCAGCCGCGCCGAGAGACCTTCAGATGTGTCGGCCAGCGGCACCCGGGCCGCCCACGGCCCCAGCCCGTCCAGCCGCAGCCCGGCGTGTACACCCTCGACCAGGCGTACGCCCGTCCGCGCGGACCGCGCCGCCAAGTCCTCGTACACGGTGAGGGATTCGAGCGCCCAGTCACCGACCAGCCGCTCCGGCTCGATCCGGTACGGCCACCACAGCGCACCCGCGACCGCCGAGGTCGTGCGCTCGCCGGACTCCCGTGCCCAGACCCGCACCCGGTGCCCGCTCTCCGCCAGCACCACCGCCGTGGTCAGCCCGACGACCCCGCCGCCGACCACGATCACTTCGTCACTCAGCCCTCGGTCCATGCCGGGACGCTAGCCGAATATGTCATGCCGCGCTCAGATCATCCCGTTCTGGGGATACTCACAGCATGTGTGCCGCATACGCGACCTTCGGCCTGGCCCCGGCGATGCGCGCCGGCGGCGTCCGCGCCGACGGCGGTTACCAGGTCCACCGGGACTTCGTGGACTTCGTCGTCGACGGGTCCCCGCTGCTGTTCCAGCTCTCCGACCTGGACGCCGTCTCCCCGCTCGCCTCCGACGTGCCGCCCGCGATCTTCACCGCCCAGGTCCGCGGCCTGCTGCTGGAGTCCGAGGCGCCGCTGCCCGGTGCACGGTACGTCATCTACGGCTGCCCCGACTGCGAGGACCTGGGCTGCGGCGCGGTCACCGCGGTCATCGAGCGGGACGGCGACGACTACGTCTGGCGGGACTTCGCCTGGCAGACCGACGAACACGCCGACCTGGAACTCAACGGCTACCCCGGCATCGGCCCGTTCCGCTTCCCCGGCCCCGAGTACCGCAGGGCCCTCGGTGCCCTCCTGGAGGACCCCGGACCCCCGCCCGGTCGCCGGGTCCTGCTGATCGGCGCGCGAGTCGCCCTGCTCGCCAAGCTGGCCGCGGCCCTGCGCACCATCGGCATCGGCGCCGACATCACCCGAGACGCCGAGGGCGTCCTGGCCGAGGAACTCCGCGGCTACGGTGCCGTGGCCTTCGGCCCCACGGTGGGCGAGGCCGAGCGGGCCGCCGTACGCGGGGCGTTCGACCGGGCCGGCGCGGAAGCCGCCTACGTCGACGGGTTCGCCCCGATCGTCCCCGTCCTCGTCGCCCAGATCGAACACGCCCTGGACCACAGCGCACTCCCGCAGCGCCGGCTGACCCGCCTGGTCGCCGCCGACGGCACGGCCGGCATCGAGGTCACCTCGCCGTGCCGGGTCCGGCTCACCGCCTACCGCCTGGACCGGCTCTCCCGCCTGCGCGCCCAGGACCTCTTCGACGGAGTCCTGGAACCCGGCAGCCACCGCATCCCGCTCGACGGTCAGGCGGCCAAGGACGGCGTCTACGTCGTGGCCCGGACCTCCGGCAGCGTGCTGGTGGCGGCGGTGACGCGCTGACCGGCGGCGAGAGGGGGCTGAAGGCGGGCTCCCGGGCGCATTAGGATCGGCCTTCTGATGACTGCCACCCTCGTCGCCAAGAACCTCGCCGCCGGGCACGGCGACCGCTCCCTCTTCTCCGGGCTCGACCTCGTCGTCGCGCCGGGGGACGTGATCGGTCTGGTCGGTGCCAACGGCGCGGGCAAGTCCACCCTGCTGCGGCTGCTCGCCGGCCTCACCGCCCCCGAGGAGGGCGAACTGCGGCTCTCCCCGCCGACCGCGGCCGTCGGCCATCTGCCCCAGGAGCCGGAGCGCCGGCCGGGCGAGACCGTGCGCGCCTTCCTCGCCCGCCGCACCGGCGTCGCCGAGGCACAGCGGGTGATGGACGAGGCCACCCAGGCCCTGGTCGACGGGGCGCCGGGGGCCGACGACGCGTACGCCACCGCGCTGGAGCGCTGGCTCGGCCTCGGCGGCGCGGACCTGGAGGAGCGGGCCGAGGAGGTCACCGACTCCCTGGGCCTGGCCGTCGGACTCGACCAGCCGATGACCTCCCTCTCCGGCGGCCAGGCCGCTCGCGCGGGCCTCGCCTCCCTGCTCCTGTCCCGCTACGACGTCTTCCTGCTCGACGAGCCGACCAACGACCTCGACCTGGACGGTCTCGAGCGGCTGGAACGCTTCGTGACCGGCCTGCGCGCCGGCACGGTCGTCGTCAGCCACGACCGCGAGTTCCTCA
This sequence comes from Streptomyces sp. NPDC059224, assembly GCF_042754285.1. Taxonomy (NCBI): domain Bacteria; kingdom Bacillati; phylum Actinomycetota; class Actinomycetes; order Kitasatosporales; family Streptomycetaceae; genus Streptomyces; species Streptomyces sp. NPDC059224. Next base: position 54,163 of record NZ_JBHZAN010000032.1, on the reverse strand, counting down.
CCCGCACGGTCACCAAGGTCCTCGAACTCGATCTCGCCCAGCGGCAGGTCAACCTCTACGGCGGCGGCTACGACGCCTACCTGGAGGAACGCGAGACGGCCCGCCGGCACGCCCGCGACGACTACGAGGAGTACGCCGACAAGAAGAGCGCCCTCCAGGACCGCGCGCAGATGCAGCGCTCCTGGATGGACAAGGGCGTCAAGAACGCCCGGCGCAAGGCGAACAACGACAACGACAAGATCGGCCGCAAGTTCCGCAGCGAGGCCAGCGAGAAGCAGGCCGCCAAGGCCCGCCAGACCCAGCGCATGATCGAACGCCTGGACGTGGTCGAGGAGCCGCGCAAGGAGTGGGAGCTGCGCATGGAGATCGCGGCGGCCCCGCGCTCCGGTTCGGTGGTGGCCACCCTGCGGGACGCGGAGGTACGGCTCGGGGACTTCGCCTTCGGACCGGTGTCCCTGCAGATCGACTGGGCCGACCGGGTCGCGGTGACCGGCGCGAACGGGGCCGGCAAGTCGACGCTGCTCGGCGCGCTGCTGGGCCGGGTGCCACTGGAGGCGGGGCACGCCGCGCTCGGCTCCGGGGTCCTGGTCGGCGAGGTCGACCAGGCCCGCAAGCTCTTCCACGGCACCGAGGCCCTGCTGGACGCCTTCTGCGCGGCCGTCCCGGACACCGAGCCGGCGGAAGTCCGCACCCTGCTGGCCAAGTTCGGCCTCAGACAGGACCACGTCCTGCGCTCGGCGGCCACCTTGTCGCCGGGGGAACGGACTCGGGCCGCGCTGGCGCTGCTCCAGGGCCGGGGCGTCAACCTCCTCGTCCTGGACGAGCCGACGAACCACCTCGACCTGCCCGCGATCGAACAACTGGAGTCCGCCCTCGACGCCTACGAGGGCACCCTCCTCCTGGTCACCCACGACCGCCGCATGCTGGACGCGGTCCATGTGACCCGCCGCCTTGAGGTCGCGGCGGGCAAACTGACCGAACTCGGCCGGTAAGGGGGCGGGAACCGCGCGACCGTCGACGACGGACCCGCGGTTCCCCACGACCTCCCATGGGCGGAGTCAGTGCTTGCCCTTCTTGCCGCCGTCGAGCAGCCCGGCCCGGCGCAGAGCGTCGGCCATCGCGCTGTTGGCGGGCGCAGGCGCCTGACGCGCACCGCCGCCCTGGCCCTGGCCGCCACGGCCGCCGCCCTGCTGCCGCTGCTGCGGCGGACGTCCGCCGCGCTGTCGCCGTTCGCCGCCCTCGCCCTGCCGGCCACCGCCGCCCTGAGGCGCCGCCTCGTCGTCCAGCCGCAGCGTCAGCGAGATCCGCTTGCGCGGGACGTCCACGTCGAGGACCTTCACCTTGACGATGTCGCCCGGCTTGACCACGTCCCGCGGGTCCTTGACGAAGGTCTTCGACAGCGCGGAGACGTGCGCCAGACCGTCCTGGTGGACGCCGATGTCGATGAACGCGCCGAACGCCGCCACGTTCGTGACGACCCCCTCCAGGATCATGCCGGAGGACAGGTCGGAGATCTTCTCGACGCCCTCCCTGAACGTGGCCGTCTTGAAGGCGGGACGCGGGTCGCGACCGGGCTTCTCCAGCTCCTTGAGGATGTCGGTGACGGTCGGCAGACCGAACGTCTCGTCCACGAAGTCGCCCGGCCGCAGCGAGCGCAGCACACCGGTGTTGCCGATGAGCGCGGCCACCTCCTGCTGCGAGGCCTTCACCATGCGCCGTACGACGGGGTACGCCTCGGGGTGGACGCTCGACGAGTCCAGCGGGTCGTCGCCGCCGCGGATGCGCAGGAAGCCCGCGCACTGCTCGTACGCCTTCGGGCCGAGCCGCGCCACGTTCTTCAGCTGGCCCCGGGAGGTGAACGGCCCGTTGGTGTCCCGGTGGGCCACGATGTTCTCGGCGAGCCCGGAGGTGATGCCGGAGACCCGGGACAGCAGCGGGGCCGACGCGGTGTTCACGTCGACGCCCACGCCGTTCACACAGTCCTCCACCACCGCGTCCAGCGACCGCGACAGCTTCACCTCGGACAGGTCGTGCTGGTACTGGCCGACACCGATCGACTTCGGGTCGATCTTGACCAGCTCGGCGAGCGGGTCCTGGAGCCGGCGGGCGATGGAGACGGCGCCGCGCAGCGACACGTCCATGCCGGGCAGCTCCTGGGAGGCGAACGCGGACGCCGAGTACACGGACGCGCCCGCCTCCGACACCATCACCTTGGTGAGATTCAGCTCCGGGTGCCGGGTGATGAGTTCACCGGCGAGCTTGTCGGTCTCGCGGGACGCCGTGCCGTTGCCGATCGCGATCAGCTCGACCGTGTGCTCGGTGGCGAGACGGGCGAGCTTGGCGACCGCCTCGTCCCACTTGTTCGCCGGCACGTGCGGGTAGATGACGTCGGTGGCGACGACCTTGCCGGTGGCGTCGACGACGGCGACCTTCACACCGGTACGGAAACCGGGGTCCAGGCCCAGCGTCGCGCGCGTGCCGGCCGGAGCGGCGAGCAGCAGGTCGCGCAGGTTCGCGGCGAAGACGTCCACCGCCTCGTCCTCGGCGGCCGTACGCAGCCGCAGCCGCAGATCGATGCCGAGGTGGACCAGCAGGCGGGTGCGCCAGGCCCAGCGGACCGTGTCGATGAGCCACTTGTCGGCCGCCCGGCCCCGGTCGGCGATCGCGAACCGGTGGGCGACGATGCCCTCGTACGACGAGGGCCCCTCGGTCGGCTCCTCCGGCTCCAGGACGAGGTCGAGGACCTCCTCCTTCTCGCCGCGCAGCATCGCCAGGATCCGGTGCGAGGGCAGCTCGGTGAACGGCTCGGCGAAGTCGAAGTAGTCGGCGAACTTGGCGCCCGCCTCCTCCTTGCCCTCCCGTACCTTCGCGGCGAGCCGGCCACGCACCCACATGCGCTCGCGCAGCTCACCGATGAGGTCGGCGTCCTCCGAGAACCGCTCGGTGAGGATCGCCCGGGCACCCTCCAGGGCCGCCTGCGGATCGGCGACGCCCTTGTCGGCGTCCACGAACGCGGCGGCGGCGGCCAGCGGTTCCACCGTCGGATCGCCCAGCAGTCCCTCGGCCAGCGGCTCCAGGCCGGCCTCCCGCGCGATCTGTGCCTTGGTCCGCCGCTTCGGTTTGTACGGCAGGTAGATGTCCTCCAGCCGCGCCTTGGTCTCGGCGCCGCGGATCCGCGCCTCCAGCTCCTCGGTGAGCTTGCCCTGCTCGCGCACCGACTCCAGGATCGCCGTCCGGCGCTCCTCCAGCTCCCGCAGATAGCGCAGCCGCTCCTCGAGCGTGCGCAGCTGCGCGTCGTCGAGCATCTCGGTCGCTTCCTTGCGGTAGCGGGCGATGAAGGGCACCGTCGAACCGCCGTCGAGCAGCTCCACGGCAGCCTTGACCTGCCGCTCCCGTACGCCGAGCTCCTCGGCGATCCTGCCTTCGATGGACCCTGGAACCAGGGACCCGGGTGTCGTCACGATCCCGTACCGCCTTCTCCACTGAGGTTGCGCGGCAATTGTGGCAGGTGACACCGACAACCGGGCCGCAGGGCACCGTTCCGCGACACGAAGTCACCGCGAGGGGGGTCAGCCGACCGCTTTCACCCCTTGCCGACCAGATCGGCCGGAAAGGCGCCCGCGGCGAGGGCCGCCCCCGCGAACCCCCTGGCCAGCTCGGTCAGCCGGGCCACGTCGTCGCTCCCCAGGTGTTCGTAGGGCGCCCGGTCCAGCCGGTCCGTCTCCGACTCGATCTCCGCCCGCAGGGCGGTCCCCGCCTCGGTCAGCTCGCCCGCCGTGTCGAGCAGCCCGCGCTCCCGCAGCCGCCGTACCGCCGCGTCCCAGTCGTCCTGACTCCACCCCCGTGTGGCCAGCACCCATTTCGGGGCCATGCCCTTGCCGGTCGCGGTGTGGGTCACCACCGCCTCCAGCCCGTCGAGCCCGGCCGAGATCAGCACCGCGAGGTGCCCGTCACCGCGGTGCTCGCGCAGCAGCGTGGTCGCGTGCCAGTAGGCGAGGTGGGGCTCCTCGGGCACCGGCAGATCCGCGTGCGCCGCGTAGAGCGGGCGGCCGGAGCGGGAACACGCCTCGGCGGCGCGCAGCGCGAGCCGCGCGGCCTCGGCCATCTCGGCGCAGGCCACCGTGTCGGCGCCGAGCAGCCGTCGCATGGAGGCGTCGACGGCACGCGCGCGTGCGGCGAGCACGTCGCCCGGCGAGGCGGTCTGCCAGACGGCCGGGACGTGCCGGGCGACCAGTTCGTACTTGTAGTTGTAGAACGTGGCCGTCACCGTGCCGGGCCCGACCGGCCCCAACGCGGCAGCCCGCACCGCGAAGTTGACGGCCCGCGGGTGGGTCACCCCGAGCGCGGCCAGTTCCTCGGCCAGCTCGGGACTGAAGAAGTGGGTCGCGTGCAGGGAATTGAGCAGGGTGTGACAGCGGCGGCCGGCGCGCGGCTCCAGGACGGCAGTGGTCATGGCGAGCACGTTACCGACTGGTCGGTACGGACTCCAGTGCCGTGCGTGTCCTGACGGTACGGCCTTCGGCCCGCGCCGGCAGGAAAGGCGGGAAATCCGTTGTCGCGGCCATCGCGGCCATCGCGGGGAACCGGTCGTCGCCGACGGCGGGTACGTCACCGCGGCCGGGCGGCTCGGGATCGAGTACGACCCGCTTCATCCTCGGCCGGGGACGGCCCAGCTGAACCGCGGCCGGCGGCGCTCCAGGAACGCGGCGACGCCCTCGGCGGTGTCGCCACTGCCCCGCGCCTGCTCCGTCCAGTGGCCGTCGCGGTCGGTACGGCCGTTGACGAACTCCTTCGCCGCCGCCTGCGTCAGCTGGGAGCGCGCGGTCAGGATCCGGGTGAACTCGGCCACCCGCCCGGTCAGTTCGCCCACGGGCAGCACCTCGTCGACCAGGCCGGTGCGCAGCGCCCGCTCGGTGTCGATCAACTCGCCGGAGTACAGCAGGTACTTGGTGGCCGCGGGGCCGACCAGGGCCACCAGACGGCGGGTGGAGGAGGCCGGGTAGACGATCCCGAGCTTGGCCGGGGTCACGCCGAAGAGGGCGCCCTCCTCGGCGAACCGCAGATCGCAGGCCGCGGCGAGCTGCGAGCCGCCGCCGACGCAGTGGCCGCGGACCGCGGCGAGGGTCGGCTTGGGGAACGCGGCGAGTGCCTCCTCGGCGGCGCAGGCGAGGAACTGCGCCTCGGCGGGAGAGCCCTGGAGGGTGGAGATGTCGGCACCGGCGCAGAAGGTTCCGCCCGCGCCGGTCAGCACCAGGGCCCGGACGCCCGGGTCGGCCGACAGCTCGTCCAGGAGGGGCGGCAGGGCTCGCCACATCGCCGCGGTCATCGCGTTGCGTTTGACCGGGTTGTGGATGACCACCGTGGCCACGGCGCCGGTGACCTGGTGGGAGAGGTGGGGCTCCATGGGCGGGATGCTATCGGCGTGACGGTGCCGGGAAGCGGCGCGGCCCCGCCCCAGGTGTTGCAGTACAACCGTAATAGTGCGCGAAGTCGACTTTACTGGGACAGGAACGGTCTCTCGACCGACCTTGTCGTGCGTCGATGGTCAGAAGCGTTCGATAGTCGCTGACTTGTGTTCAGTCATCCGGAGCGGAGGGCGTCGTTACCAACACTCGTCGTGTGGTGACAATCGAGCGCGAGGGTGGCGACCGGACCATGGAGAACCACGGGCGCGGGCACGACCCGCGTCCAGAGGGAGGCGGCCCTCCGCCGCCGGATCCGCTGCCGTACGAAGGAGTCTGGCGGTTCACCGCCGCCGCCGTGGACGCCTCGGTCCCGCAGGCGCGGCGCGCCGTACGGGACCTGCTCCAGCGCCAGGGCGTCCCGGTCTCGGAGGACCTGGTGTACGGGCTGTTGCTGATCGTCTCCGAGCTGGTCACCAACGCGGTCAAGCACGCGGCGCTGCTGTCGCCGGTGCTCGCCGTCGAGGTCGCCGTCGGCGCCGAGTGGGTGCGGGTGTCGGTGGAGGACAACCACCCCTACCGCCCGACCGCCCTGGAGGCCGACCACGGGCAGACCGGCGGCCGGGGGCTGCTGCTGGTGCGGGAGGTGGCCAGGGAGGCGGGCGGAGTCGTGGACGTGGAGCACACGTCGAGCGGCGGCAAGGTGATCTGGGCCGCCCTGCCGCTCAAACCCGCGGCGTTGCCGTGAGGCCGCTCACCATCCCGCGGACGGGCCCGTCAGCTCCCTGATCGCCGGACGGGCCGCGTCCAGCACCGTCATGAACCACGCCGAGAAGGGGTCCCGGGTGTGCCGCTCGGTCAGCTCGGCGGCCGTCACGAACGCGGTCTCCCCGACCTCTTCGGGGTCCGCCGCGAGCGGTGCCTGCACCATGCCGACGAACAGGTGGTTGTACTCCTGCTCCACGAGTCCGGAGGCCGGGTCCGGGTGGTTGTAGCGGACCGTGCCCGCCTCGCCGAGCAGCGAGGGGGAGACCCCCAGCTCCTCGAAGGTGCGGCGGGCCGCCGCCGCGAACGGGGCCTCGCCGGGGTAGGGGTGGCCGCAGCACGTGTTGGACCACACGCCCGGGGAGTGGTACTTGCCCAGCGCCCGCTGCTGGAGCAGGAGTCTGCCCTGCTCGTCGAAGAGGAAGACGGAGAACGCCCGGTGCAGCTGCCCGGGTGGCTGATGCGCGGCCAGCTTCTCCGCGGTCCCGATGGTCACACCCTTCTCGTCGACGAGTTCAAGCAAGATCGCGTCCGTTGTGCCCTTCGACGTGCTGTGCGTCGCGGTGGCAGGTGTGATCGGCATACCCATCCTTCGCCTCGGTCTTCGTACCAAGTCTGCCGTACGAATCCGACACTCCCGGCACTTCCCGGCACGGGCACGCCGGAAGAGGGACCCGGTAGTTGATCGTGCCCTACGCGTGCGGACGGGAACCGCCCGGGGGTCTCGAACACCAGGACGCCGGGGGAGTGCGGACCGATGCGTTCCCTGCGTTCCGGCGGCCCGGGCGGACCGCGGCGCGGTCAGTGGCAGAGCCGGGCCTCGTGCTGCGCGTGCCCGACCGGCTCCAGCTGGAAGGTGCAGTGCTCCACGTCGAAGTGATGGCCGAGACAGCCCTGCAGTTCGTGCAGCATCTTCTCGTGGCCGATGGCGTTCAGCACGTCCGAGCGGACCACCACGTGCGCCGACAGCACCGGCATCCCCGAGGTGATCGTCCAGGCGTGCAGATCGTGGACGTCCTGCACGCCGTCCAGCGCGAGGATGTGCGACCGCACCTCGGCCATGTCCACGTCCTTGGGTGCCGACTCCAGCAGGACGTCCAGGGTCTCGCGCAGCAGTTTCACCGTCCTCGGCACGATCATCAGTCCGATGAGCAGCGAGGCGATCGGGTCCGCCGCCTGCCAGCCGGTGGTCAGGATCACCACGGCCGAGATCAGCACCGCCAGCGAGCCCAGCGCGTCGGCCGCCACCTCCAGGAAGGCGCCGCGCACGTTCAGGCTCTCCTGCTGGCCGCGCACCAGCAGGGTGAGCGAGATCATGTTGGCGACCAGGCCGATCAGACCGAACACGATCATCACGCGGGCCTCGGTGTCCGCGGGCGTCAGGAACCGCTGGACCGCCTCGTACAGCACGTAGCCGCCGACACCGAGCAGCAGCAGACAGTTGGCCAGGGCGGCCAGGATCTCGGCGCGGGCGTAGCCGAAGGTGCGGTTGGTGCTCGCCGGGCGGTTGGCGAAGTGGATCGCCAGCAGGGCCATGCCCAGGCCCAGGGCGTCGGTCGCCATGTGGGCCGCGTCCGCGATCAGCGCGAGCGAGTCGGCCAGCAGGCCGCCGAAGATCTCGACCACCATCACCCCGAGGGTGATGGCGAGCGCCACCCGCAGCCGCCCGCGGTAGGCCGCCGCGGCCGTGCCGGTGGTCGGCGCGTGGGCGTGCGTGTGACCGTGGTCATGCCCTGCCCCCATGGGATACGCCTCCTCTGTTCCGCCGGGGATCACAGTGAACTACGGGTGGGGGGTATCCGGCAACGCGACGGTGAACACCGTTGTCATGTGCCCTGACCTGCGGAAACGAATCCCAGGTCAGGGCACCCTCAGTCACCCGTCATGAACGGGCGCTCACCCCGGGTCGCCGCCGGACTCTCCTCGGTGCCGCAGTGCCCCATGTCCTCAATGCCCGTTCTGTGAGCACGGTTTGTGAGCCGGGGCCGGGATCACGGATGATGATCTCGGCAAAGGCCGGGGCAGAGCGGGTCGTCCGTGCCGTGAACGGCCGGTGAACAAGCAGTCCGCACCATCCGATAGCCTCTGCCGAATGCCGCCCGGGGGCAACCAGGCACACCACGCCCCACCACGCAGGAGAAACCGGCGTCCGTCGCCGGCACACCAGGGAGTGAGTTCGGTTGCCGACCGCCATCGTCACCGGCCAGCCGGTCCCCGGATCGTCGTTGGAGAGCGATCTGCGGGCGCTCGGCTTCGAGGTGTCCACGGCCCCGGACAGCGCCGGCACCGCGGCCCTCCTCGCGGCCGTGCCCGCCGACCGGCGGGTCGCCGTCGTCGACGCCCGCTTCGTCGGCCATCCGCACGCCCTGCGCCTCGGCCTCACCGACCCGCGCTTCCCGCTCGCCGCGATACCCGGCGCCGTCACCGCCCAGCCGGCCGGCCGCCAGGCGCTGACCTCGGCACTGGCCCGGGAGGCCGCGGCCGGCGGCGGTACCGACCTCGCCGTCGACGGCCTCGTCACCGCCCTGGACGCCGACGTGCACCGCCCCGAGCTGGGCAGTCTCGTCGCCGCCGTCCCCGCCGACCCGCAGGCCCGCAACGAGGCACGGCAGGCCGTCGCCGCCGTCGACGACGAGGCCGTACGCCTGAAGTCCGCGGTGAAGTCCCGGGACGGCTTCTTCACCACCTTCTTCATCAGCCCGTACTCCCGCTACCTCGCCCGCTGGTGCGCCCGGCGCGGACTGACCCCCAACCAGGTCACCACCGCCTCCCTGCTCACCGCCCTGATCGCGGCGGGCTGCGCGGCCACCGGCACCCGGGCCGGGTTCGTCGCGGCGGGCGTACTGCTGATCGCGTCCTTCGTCCTGGACTGCACCGACGGCCAGCTGGCCCGCTACTCCCTGCAGTACTCCACGCTCGGCGCCTGGCTGGACGCCACCTTCGACCGGGCCAAGGAGTACGCCTACTACGCGGGCCTCGCCCTCGGCGCGGCCCGGGGCGGCGGCCACGACGATGTCTGGGCCCTCGCGCTCGGCGCGATGATCCTGCAGACCTGCCGGCACGTCGTCGACTTCTCGTTCAACGAGGCGAACCACGACGCCACCGCCAACACCAGTCCCACCGCGGCCCTCTCCGACCGGCTCGACAGCGTCGGCTGGACGGTCTGGGTGCGCCGGATGATAGTCCTGCCCATCGGCGAACGATGGGCTCTCATAGCCGTGCTGACCGCGGCGACGACGCCGCGGATCACCTTCTGCGTGCTGCTCGTGGGCTGCGCCCTCGCCGCGACCTACACCACGGCCGGGCGCGTGCTGCGCTCGCTGACCCGCAAGGCCAGGCGGACCGACCGGGCCGCCCGGGCGCTGGCCGACCTCGCCGACAACGGCCCGCTCGCCGGATTCGCCTCCCGCGTGCTGCCCGCCCGGCTCGGCTCCCCGCTCCTGGTGGCGCTCGCCGGAGTGGCGGTTCTCACCGTCTCCCTCTTCTCGGGCGTGACCTGGGCGCCGGTCGCGGGTGCCGTCGTCTACGCGCTGGCCTCCGGCCAGGCCCTGGCCCGCCCGCTCAAGGGCGCCCTCGACTGGCTGGTCCCGCCCCTGTTCCGGGCCGCCGAGTACGGCACCGTCCTCGTCCTCGCAGGCAAATCCGGGGTGAACGGAACCCTTCCCGCGGCTTTCGGCCTGGTGGCCGCCGTCGCCTACCATCACTACGACACGGTGTACCGCATCCGCGGCGACGCCGGGGCGCCGCCGGCCTGGCTGGTCCGCGCCATCGGGGGGCAGGAAGGGCGAACGCTGCTGGTCACCGTGGTGGCCGCGGTACTCACCGCCACGCAGTTCGAGGTCGCGCTCACGGTCCTGGCCGTGGCCGTGGCCGGGCTGGTGCTCGTCGAGAGCATCCGCTTCTGGGCGTCCGCAGGGGCGCCCGCCGTACACGATGAAGGAGAACCCGCATGATCGGCCTCGTGCTGGCGGCCGGCGCCGGACGGCGTCTGCGCCCCTACACCGACAGCCTGCCCAAGGCGCTGGTGCCGGTGGGGCCCGCCGGGATAGAGGACTCGATCACGGTGCTCGACCTGACCCTCGGCAACTTCGCCGAGATCGGCCTGACCGAGGTCGCGATCATCGTCGGCTACCGCAAGGAGGCCGTGTACGAGCGCAAGGCGGCCCTGGAGGCGAAGTACGGCCTCGAGCTCACCCTCATCGACAACGACAAGGCCGAGGAGTGGAACAACGCCTACTCCCTGTGGTGCGGCCGTGACGCCCTCAAGGACGGCGTGATCCTCGCCAACGGCGACACCGTCCACCCGGTCTCCGTCGAGAAGACGCTGCTCGCCGCCCGCGGCGAGGGCAAGAAGATCATCCTGGCGCTGGACACGGTCAAGGACCTCGCCGACGAGGAGATGAAGGTCGTCGTCGGCGCCGACCAGGGCATGACGAAGATCACCAAGCTGATGGACCCGGCCGAGGCCACCGGCGAGTACATCGGCGTCACCCTCATCGAGGGCGACGCGGCGCCCGAGCTCGCCGACGCGCTGAAGACGGTCTGGGAGAGCGACCCGCAGCAGTTCTACGAGCACGGCTACCAGGAGCTGGTCAACCGCGGCTTCCGCATCGACGTCGCGCCCATCGGCGACGTCCGGTGGGTCGAGATCGACAACCACGACGATCTCGCCAGGGGACGGGAGATCGCATGCCAGTACTGACCAGGCTGATCCCCTCGCCGGTCGTCGTCGACATCCGCCCGGGTGCCCTCGACGACCTGGCCGGCGTGCTCGCCGACGAACGCATCTCGCACTCCGGCCGTCTCGCCGTCGCCGTCAGCGGCGGCTCCGGCGCGAGGCTGCGCGAGCGAATCTCGCCGAGCCTGCCCGGCGCCACCTGGTACGAGGTCGGCGGCGGCACCCTCGACGACGCGATCCGGCTGGCCGGCGAGATCAAGGCGGGCCGCTACGACGCGGTCGTCGGCCTCGGCGGCGGCAAGATCATCGACTGTGCCAAGTTCGCGGCCGCGCGGGTGGGACTGCCCCTGGTCGCCGTGCCGACGAACCTCGCGCACGACGGCCTGTGCTCGCCGGTCGCCACCCTCGACAACGACGCGGGCCGCGGCTCCTACGGCGTGCCGAACCCGATCGCGGTCGTCATCGACCTCGACGTCATCCGGGAGGCCCCGGCGCGCTTCGTGCGCTCGGGCATCGGCGACGCCGTCTCCAACATCTCGGCGATCGCGGACTGGGAGCTGTCCCACCGCGTCACCGGCGAGAAGATCGACGGTCTGGCGGCCGCCATGGCCCGGCAGGCCGGTGAGGCGGTGCTGCGCCACCCCGGCGGCATCGGGGAGAACGACTTCCTCCAGGTGCTCGCCGAGGCGTTGGTGCTCAGCGGTATCGCCATGTCGGTGTCGGGCGACTCCCGCCCGTCCTCCGGCGCCTGTCACGAGATCAACCACGCCTTCGACCTGCTGTTCCCGAGGCGTGCCGCCAGTCATGGCGAGCAGTGCGGGCTCGGTGCGGCCTTCGCGATGTATCTGCGCGGAGCCCACGAGGAGTCCGCGTTCATGGCCGATGTGCTGCGCCGGCACGGACTGCCGGTGCTGCCGGAGGAGATCGGCTTCACCGTGGACGAGTTCATCCGGGTCGTCGAGTTCGCCCCGGAGACCCGGCCCGGCCGCTACACCATCCTCGAACACCTCGACCTCAAGACCCACCAGATCAAGGACTTCTACGTCGACTATGTCAAGGCCATCGGTAGCTGAACTCCGTCCGGTCGTCCACCCCGCAGGGGTCAAGGACCGGCGCAGCGGTGAGCACTGGATGGGGCGCCTCTATATGCGCGAGGTGTCCCTGCGGGTCGACCGCTACCTGGTGAACACCAGGGTCACGCCCAACCAGCTCACGTACCTGATGACCGTCTTCGGCGTGCTCGCGGCCCCGGCCCTGCTGGTGCCGGGGATCACGGGCGCCGTGCTCGGCGTGGTCTGCGTCCAGATGTACCTGCTCCTGGACTGCGTCGACGGCGAGGTCGCGCGCTGGAAGCAGCAGTACTCGCTGGGCGGGGTCTATCTCGACCGGGTGGGCGCGTACCTGACCGACGCGGCCGTCCTGGTCGGCCTCGGGCTGCGCGCCGCCGACCTGTTCGGCAGCGGCCGTATCGACTGGCTGTGGGCCTTCCTCGGCACCCTGGCCGCGCTGGGCGCCATCCTGATCAAGGCCGAGACCGACCTGGTCGGCGTCGCCCGGCATCAGGCCGGGCTGCCGGTGGTCAAGGAGGCGGCCGCCGAGATGCGTTCCTCCGGCATGGCGCTGGCCCGCCGGGCCGCCGCCCTGCTCCGGTTCCACCGGCTGATCCTCGGCATCGAGGCCTCGCTGCTGATCCTGGCCCTGGCGATCGTGGACCACGTCCGCGGCGACCTCTTCTTCACCCGGCTGGGCACCGCCGTGCTCGCCGGCATCGCGCTCCTGCAGACCCTGCTGCACCTGGTCTCGGTCCTCGCGTCGAGCAGGCTGCGGTGAGCGCCGGGCTGAAGGTCGGCGCGGTCGTCATCACCATGGGCAACCGCCCCGACGAACTGCGTGCCCTCCTCGACTCGGTCGCCAAGCAGGACGGCGACCGGGTCGAGGTCGTCGTCGTCGGCAACGGCTCGCCGGTCCCGGACGTCCCGGACGGCGTCCGCACCATGGAGCTGCCGGAAAACCTGGGCATCCCCGGCGGCCGCAACGTCGGTATAGAGGCCTTCGGCCCGAGCGGCCGCGATGTCGACATACTGCTCTTCCTGGACGACGACGGCCTGCTCGCCGAGCACGACACCGCCGAGCTGTGCCGGCAGGCCTTCGCGGCCGACCAGCGGCTCGGCATCATCAGCTTCCGCATCGCCGACCCGGAGACCGGGCAGACCCAGCGCCGGCACGTGCCCAGGCTCCGGGCCGCCGACCCGATGCGCTCCTCGCGGGTCACCACCTTCCTGGGCGGCGCCAACGCCGTCCGCACCCAGGTCCTCGCCGAGGTCGGCGGCCTGCCGGACGAGTTCTTCTACGCCCATGAGGAGACCGACCTGGCCTGGCGGGCGCTGGACGCGGGCTGGATGATCGACTACCGCTCCGACATGGTCCTCAACCACCCCACCACCGCCCCCTCCCGGCACGCGGTCTACCACCGGATGGTCGCCCGCAACCGGGTGTGGCTCGCGCGGCGCAACCTGCCCGCCCCGCTGGTCCCCGTCTACCTCGGGGTGTGGATGCTGCTGACCCTGGTGCGGCGCCCCTCGCGCCCGGCCCTGCACGCCTGGTTCGCCGGCTTCCGGGAGGGCTGGACCACCCCGTGCGGACCCCGTCGGCCCATGCGGTGGCGCACCGTGTGGAAGCTCACGCGACTGGGCCGGCCTCCGGTGATCTGAGAAGCTCGAAGGTGCGTGTCCGCGTTCCCGGGGGTGTCCGGCGCGCGGACAGCCCCGGGAACGTGTCCCATGGCGGATACGTGTCACCTCCGGTAGCACAATTCCGTAAGACGCACGTAAGACGAATCCGAGGACGAAGGCTTCCACCCTTGAGTGAGACAACGCATGACGTCGGAATCGCGGTGAGCGCGGTGCCGTCGCCCGACGAGGGCCTGACGGCGGGGCAGCTGGCCGCCAGGTACGGGCTCACGGTGAGCGGTGCACGTCCCTCGCTCGTCGAGTACGTACGCCAGCTCTGGGGACGCCGGCACTTCGTCCTCGCCTTCTCCCAGGCGAAGCTCACCGCCCAGTACAGCCAGGCCAAGCTCGGCCAGGTCTGGCAGGTGGCCACACCGCTGCTGAACGCGGCCGTGTACTACTTCATCTTCGGCGTCATCCTGCACGCCAGCCGCGGGATGTCCCAGGACATATACATCCCGTTCCTGGTCACGGGCGTCTTCACGTTCACCTTCACGCAGAGCTCGATCATGACCGGCGTGCGCGCGATCTCCGGCAACCTCGGCCTGGTGCGGGCGCTGCACTTCCCGCGTGCCGCGCTGCCGGTCTCCTTCGCGCTCCAGCAGCTCCAGCAGCTGTTGTTCTCGATGATCGTCATGATCGCCGTGGTGATCGGCTTCGGTACCACCCCGGGCCTGTCCTGGCTGCTGGTCCTGCCGACCCTGGTGCTGCTGTTCCTCTTCAACACCGGCCTGGCGATGATCGTGGCCAGGCTGGGCGCCAAGACGCCGGACCTGGCCCAGCTGATGCCGTTCGTGCTGCGCACCTGGATGTACACGTCCGGTGTCATGTTCTCCATCAGCAAGATGATGGAACACCGGCCGGAGTGGGCGCGCCTGCTCCTCCAGGTGAACCCCGCGGCCGTCTTCATGGACCTGATGCGCTTCGCGCTCATCGACGGCTACGGCTCCGAGAACCTCCCGCCGCACGTCTGGGCCGTCGCCCTGGCCTGGGCGCTGGTCGTCTTCGCGGGCGGTTTCGTGTACTTCTGGAAGGCGGAGGAGCGGTACGGTCGTGGCTGAGCTGAACGACACGGAGCAGCAGGGGGCGCGGATCCCCACCGTCATCGCGGAGGACGTGCACATCGTCTACCGCGTCAACGGCGCCAGGTCCGGCAAGGGCAGCGCGACGGCCGCCCTGAGCCGCATCGTCAAGCGCGGCTCCGACGACGCGGCGCGCGGCGTCCGCAAGGTGCACGCCGTGCGCGGGGTGTCCTTCGTCGCCTACCGGGGCGAGGCGATCGGCCTGATCGGCTCCAACGGGTCCGGCAAGTCGACCCTGCTGCGGGCCATCGCCGGCCTGCTGCCCGCGGAGAAGGGCAGGGTCTACACCAACGGCCAGCCCTCGCTGCTCGGCGTCAACGCCGCCCTGATGAACGACCTCACCGGCGAGCGGAACGTCATCCTGGGCGGCCTCGCCATGGGCATGTCCCGGGAGCAGATCAGGGAGCGCTACCAGGAGATCGTCGACTTCTCCGGCATCAACGAGAAGGGCGACTTCATCACGCTGCCCATGCGCACCTACTCCTCCGGCATGGCGGCCCGGCTGCGGTTCTCCATCGCCGCCGCCAAGGACCACGACGTCCTCATGATCGACGAGGCGCTGGCCACCGGTGACGCCGCGTTCCGCAAGCGGTCCGAGGCCCGGATCCGCGAGCTGCGCGAGCACGCCGGCACCGTGTTCCTGGTCAGTCACAACAACAAGTCGATCCGGGACACCTGCGACCGGGTCCTGTGGCTGGAGCGCGGTGAGCTGCGCATGGACGGTCCGACCGAAGAGGTGCTCAAGGAGTACGAGAAGTTCACGGGCAAGTAGCCCTGCGTTCCCCGGGCCCCGCCGGAACCTTTCCGGCGGGGCCCGGCGTCTGCAAAGGAAACGTCAACTCCGGCTCGCCTTAGGAATCTTGACGTCAATCGGTGTGTTGTTGTGATCTGCGGGACACCCCGACGAACCTCGATGCGTTGTACAACGTAAGCTGTACCGGTCCCGGAAAGCGGCAAGTGGGGCGATAATGCGCGACACCCTCGGCCGGTCCGCCCTGCGGATTGCCGGGCGGCGTGTCCGAAATAGTGTGTATTGGGTCGGCAGTGTAGAACGGGAGATGTGACGGCAATGGCTACGGAAACTCCCCAGCTCAACGCAGGCCACGCCGTCCCGGCCCCGGGCAGCGAACGGTGACGGCGACCACGCCGGCGCGCACCGGAGACGCCGGGCGAGGCATTCTGGACAAGGCCGCGGACGAGAACTTCCCGGTGGCCCCGTTCTTCCTGCCGAGGGCCTGGCGCGACGACCTGATGGCCGTGTACGGCTTCGCCCGTCTCGTCGACGACATCGGCGACGGCGATCTGGCCCCCGGCGGCGACGACGCCCGACTGCTCGGCGTCTCCCCGGCCGAGGGCGACGACCGCCTGGTTCTCCTCGACGCCTTCGAGGCCGACCTGGCCCGCGTCTTCGACGGCACCCCGCACCACCCCCTGCTGCGCCGCCTCCAGCCCACGGTGCGCCGCCGCGACCTGGCGCCCGAGCCGTTCCTCGGGCTGATCGCCGCCAACCGCCAGGACCAGCTGGTCACGCGGTACGAGACCTATGACGACCTGCTCGCCTACTGCGAGCTGTCGGCCAACCCCGTCGGCCGCCTGGTCCTCGCCGTCACCGGTACCTCGACCCCCGAGCGGATCCGGCTCTCGGACGCGATCTGTACCGCACTCCAGATCGTCGAACACCTCCAGGACGTGGCCGAGGACCTCGGCCGCGACCGGATTTATCTGCCCGCCGTGGACATGAAGCGCTTTCATGTCCAGGAGGCGGATCTCGCCAGGAAAACCGCGGGCGCATCGGTGCGTGCTCTGGTTGCATACGAAGCGCAACGCGCCCGCGATCTCCTGAATGAAGGCGCCCCCTTGGTGGGTAGCGTCCACGGCAGGTTGAAGCTGCTGCTCGCGGGGTTCGTGGCGGGGGGAAGGGCGGCGATCGCAGCGATCGCCGCCGCCGAATACGACGTACTTCCCGGCCCGCCCAAGCCCGGCAAGGGCCGGTTGCTGCGTGAGGTGGGCCTGACTCTGCGAGGAGAGGGGTGATCCGGACCGTGGACTCTCCCACACCTGTGTCCGCACCGGTACTCGCCGCCTACAGCTACTGCGAGACCGTCACCGGACAGCAGGCACGGAACTTCGCCTACGGCATCAGGCTGCTGCCCGCGCCCAAGCGGCGCGCCATGTCGGCGCTCTACGCCTTCTCCCGGCGCGTCGACGACATCGGCGACGGCGTGCTGGCCGACGACGTGAAGGCGGCCCGTCTGGAGGACACCCGGGCGCTGCTCGCCCGGGTCCAGGACGGCGCGGTCGACGAGGACGACACCGACCCGGTCGCGGTCGCCCTCGCGCACGCGGCCCAGGTCTTCCCGATCCCGCTGGGCGGCCTGGACGAGCTGATCGACGGCGTGCTGATGGACGTACGCGGCGAGACGTACGAGACCTGGGACGACCTGAAGGTCTACTGTCGCTGTGTGGCCGGTGCGATCGGCCGGCTCTCGCTCGGTGTGTTCGGCACCGAGCCGGGGGCGCGCGGCGCCGAGCGAGCGCCGGAGTACGCCGACACGCTCGGGCTCGCACTCCAGCTCACCAACATCCTCCGCGACATCCGCGAGGACGCCGGGAACGGCCGCACCTATCTGCCCGGCGACGACCTCGCCAAGTTCGGCTGCGCGGCCGGGTTCCACGGGCCGACCCCGCCGGAGGGCTCGGACTTCGCGGGCCTAGTGCACTTCGAAGTACGGCGCGCCCGGGCCCTGTTCGCCGAGGGCTACCGGCTGCTGCCCATGCTGGACCGGCGCAGCGGTGCCTGTGTCGCCGCCATGGCCGGCATCTACCGCCGGCTGCTCGACCGGATCGAGCGCGAACCGGAGGCGGTGCTGCGCGGCCGGGTCTCGCTGCCCGGGCGCGAGAAGGCGTACGTCGCCGTACGCGGCCTGTCCGGCCTGGACACCCGGCGCCACGCCTCCCGGCGGACCGTCAGGAGGCGCGCCTGATGGACGAAGTGGGCCATGCTGACGCCACCGGGGAAAAACGGCAGGCAACCCTCCGGCGCGGCGCGGCGTCCCTGACTGCGACGGCCCGCCCCGCCCCGCTCCACCGGCACGGCGGGTGGGCAGGGGAGGCTGCACGATGACCGACGGCACGCGATCCGAACGGACGCACGACGACATCCCGTCCGGGCGCACCGCCGTCGTGATCGGCGGCGGCCTGGCCGGCGTCACGACCGCACTGGCACTCGCCGACGCCGGGGTGCGGGTGACGCTGCTCGAAGGCAGGCCGCGCCTCGGCGGGCTCGCCTTCTCCTTCCGGCGCGGCGACCTGACCGTCGACAACGGCCAGCACGTGTACCTGCGTTGCTGCACCGCCTACCGCTGGTTCCTCGACCGCATCGAGGGCGCGGCGCTGGCACCGCTCCAGGACCGGCTCGACGTGCCCGTGCTCGACCTCGCGAAACCGGAGGGGCGCCGACTCGGCAGACTCCGCCGGGACCCCCTGCCGGTGCCCCTGCATCTGGGGCGCAGCCTCGCCTCCTACCCGCATCTCTCGCTCGCCGAGCGCGCCGCGGTGGGCAGAGCCGCTCTCGCCCTCCGAGCACTCGATCTCCGCGATCCCGCGCTCGACGCACAGGACTTCGGCAGCTGGCTTGCTGCCCGTGGCCAGTCGGCGCGGGCCATCGAGGCACTGTGGGACCTGGTGGGGGTCGCCACCCTCAACGCGGTGGCCCAGGACTCTTCCCTGGCGCTCGCCGCGATGGTGTTCAAGACCGGTCTGCTGTCCGACCCGGGCGCGGCCGACATCGGCTGGGCCCATGTGCCGCTGGGAGAACTGCACGACCGGCTGGCCCGCAAGGCGCTCGACTCCGCGGGCGTGCGCACCGAAGTCCGTACACGCGTCACCTCCGTCTCCACTAACGAGAACGGCACGTGGAGCGTTCAGGTTCCCGGCGAGACGCACACCGCCGACGCCGTGGTGCTCGCCGTGGCCCAGCGCGAGGCGTACGACCTGCTTCCCGAGGGTGCCCTCGACGCACCGGAGAACCTCCTGGAGATCGGCACCGCGCCGATCCTCAACGTCCATGTGGTCTACGACCGTACGGTGCTCACCAAGCCGTTCTTCGCGGCCCTGGGCACCCCGGTCCAGTGGGTGTTCGACCGCACCCATGCCTCCGGGCTGCGCGAGGGCCAGTACCTCGCGCTGTCCCAGTCGGCCGCCCAGGACGAGATCGACGCGCCCGTCGCCGTACTGCGCGAGCGCTACCTGCCCGAACTGGCACGGCTGTTGCCCGGCGCGCGCGGCGCCGAGGTGCTGGACTTCTTCGTCACCCGGGAGCGCACCGCGACGTTCGCCCCCACCCCCGGCGTCGGGCGGCTGCGGCCCGGCGCCCGCACCAAGTCACCCGGCCTCTACCTGGCCGGAGCGTGGACCGCCACAGGGTGGCCCGCGACCATGGAGAGTGCGGTCCGCAGCGGTGTGAACGCGGCCGACGCCGTGCTGCGCACCCTGGGCCGGCCCCGCCCCCGTCACCTCTTCGAGTTGGAGGAGGCGGCGTGATGCTCGGTCAGCAGGCGGCAGGCCCCCGCACCCCCGGTACCGCAACAAGAGGAGAAACTGTGCCCACTGTGCCCCCGGCCGAGACGGCTGCCGACGCGGTGGACGTGACCGCGCTCCTGGAGCGCGGCCGGACCCTTGCCACCCCGGTACTGAAGACGGCCGTCGACCGCCTGGCACCCCCCATGGACACCGTGGCCGCCTACCACTTCGGCTGGATCGACGCCGAGGGCAACCCCGCCGACGGCGACGGCGGCAAGGCCGTGCGGCCCGCGCTCGCCGTCCTCTCCGCCGAGGTCACCGGCGCCGGCCCCGAGGTCGGCATCCCGGGCGCCGTCGCCGTCGAGCTCGTCCACAACTTCTCGCTGCTGCACGACGACCTGATGGACGGCGACGAGCAGCGCCGCCACCGCGACACCGTCTGGAAGGTGCACGGTCCCGCCCAGGCGATCCTGGTCGGTGACGCCCTGTTCGCCCTCGCCAACGAGGTGCTGCTGGAACTCGGCACCGTCGAGGCCGGCCGGGCCACCCGCCGGCTCACCACCGCCACCCGCGCCCTGATCGACGGCCAGGCACAGGACATCTCCTACGAGCACCGCGACCGGGTCAGCGTCGCGGAGTGCCTGGAGATGGAGGGCAACAAGACCGGCGCACTGCTCGCTGCCTCCAGCTCCATCGGCGCGGTGCTCGGCGGTGCCGACGACCGCACCGCCGACACCCTGGAGAAGTACGGCTACCACCTCGGCCTCGCCTTCCAGGCCGTCGACGACCTCCTCGGCATCTGGGGCGACCCGGACTCCACCGGCAAGCAGACCTGGAGCGACCTGCGCCAGCGCAAGAAGTCCCTGCCGGTCGTCGCCGCGCTCGCCGCGGGCGGGCCCGCCTCCGAGCGGCTCGGCGAGATCCTCGCCGCCGACGCCAAGAGCAGCGACTTCGAGAACTTCTCCGAGGAGGAGTTCGCCGCCCGTGCCGCCCTCATCGAGGAGGCCGGCGGCCGGGAATGGACCGCCGAAGAGGCGCGTCGTCAGCACACCATCGCCATCGAAGCCCTGCACGCCGTCGACATGCCCGAGCTGGTCCGGGCGCAGTTCACGGCGCTGGCCGACTTCGTCGTCGTACGAAAGAGATGATCACTATCGGTCGAATAGCCCTCGCGTAGTCGCCGGCCGGTGCGAGCGCGCAAGCAGCACCGGCCGACGGCGGACCCACAGCAGAACGATTTCGTACGACTGCACGAAGGGGAAGCCATGACAGCGACGACCGACGGAAGCACCGGGGCCACCCTGCCGCCCCGCGCTGCCTCGGCCAGCACGGACCGCACCACCCCCGCGGCGACCGGGGTGAAAGAAGCCGCCGAACGCGCCATGCGGCGTGCCACCGACCATCTGCTCGCCCGTCAGGACGCGCAGGGCTGGTGGAAGGGTGACCTGGAGACCAACGTCACCATGGACGCCGAGGATCTGCTGCTCCGTCAGTTCCTGGGTATCCGCGACGAGGCCACGACGGCCGCCGCCGCGCTCTTCATCCGCGGCGAACAACGCGAGGACGGGACCTGGGCCACCTTCTACGGCGGCCCGGGCGAACTCTCCGCGACCATCGAGGCGTACGTCGCCCTGCGGCTGGCCGGCGACGCCCCCGACGCGCCCCACATGGCGAAGGCGTCGGCCTGGATCCGCGAGCGCGGCGGGATCGCCGCCGCCCGGGTCTTCACCCGGATCTGGCTGGCCCTGTTCGGCTGGTGGAAGTGGGAGGACCTGCCCGAACTCCCGCCGGAACTCCTGTACTTCCCCAAGTGGTTCCCGCTCAGCATCTACAACTTCGGCCAGTGGGCCAGGCAGACCATCGTGCCGCTCACGGTCGTCTCGGCCAAACGCCCGGTGCGGCCGGCCCCCTTCCCGCTGGACGAGCTCCACACCGACCCGGCCGTTCCCAACCCGCCCCGTCCGCTGGCCCCTCCGATCAGCTGGGAGGGTCTCTTCCAGCGACTCGACAAGGTTGTCCGCGGCTACCGCAAGGTCGCCGTGCGCCGGCTGCGCGGCTCCGCCCTGAGGTCCGCCGCCCGCTGGATCATCGAGCGGCAGGAGAACGACGGCGCCTGGGGCGGTATCCAGCCGCCGGCCGTGTACTCGGTGATCGCCCTTCATCTGCTCGGCTACGACCTCGACCACCCCGTGATGCGCGCGGGCCTGGAGTCGCTGGATCGTTACGCCCTGTGGCGCGAGGACGGCTCCCGGATGATCGAGGCCTGTCAGTCGCCCGTGTGGGACACCTGCCTGGCCGCCATCGCCCTCGCCGACGCCGGACTGCCCGCCGACCACCCGCAACTGGTCAAGGCCGCCGACTGGATGCTCGGCGAGCAGATCGTGCGGCCCGGCGACTGGTCCGTCAAACGGCCGCAGCTCCCGCCGGGCGGCTGGGCGTTCGAGTTCCACAACGACAACTACCCCGACATCGACGACACCGCCGAGGTCGTCCTCGCGCTGCGCCGGGTCAGGCACCACGACCCGGAGCGGATGGAGAAGGCGATCGGGCGCGGGGTGCGCTGGAACCTCGGCATGCAGTCGAAGAACGGCGCCTGGGGCGCCTTCGACGTGGACAACACCAGCCCGTTCCCCAACCGGCTGCCGTTCTGCGACTTCGGCGAGGTCATCGACCCGCCCTCGGCGGACGTCACCGCGCACGTCGTGGAGATGCTCGCCTTCGAGGGCATGGCCCACGACCCGCGCACCCGGCGCGGCATCGACTGGCTGCTGGCCGAACAGGAGCCCAACGGCTCGTGGTTCGGGCGCTGGGGCGTCAACTACGTCTACGGCACGGGCTCCGTGGTGCCCGCGCTGACCGCGGCCGGACTGCCCGCCTCGCATCCGGCGATCAGACGCGCGGTGACCTGGCTGGAGCAGGTCCAGAACGAGGACGGGGGCTGGGGCGAGGACCTGCGCTCCTACAAGTACGCCGGTGAATGGAGCGGACGCGGCGCCACCACCGCCTCCCAGACGGCGTGGGCGCTGATGGCGCTGCTCGCGGCCGGGGAGAAGGACTCCAAGGCCGTCGAGCGGGGCGTGCGGTGGCTCGCCGAGACCCAGCGGGAGGACGGCTCCTGGGACGAGCCCTACTTCACCGGCACCGGCTTCCCCTGGGACTTCTCCATCAACTACCACCTGTACCGGCAGGTCTTCCCGCTCACCGCGCTCGGCCGGTACGTCCACGGCGAGCCCCTGCCCGAGGCCGAGAGGAGCTGAATGAGCACCACGCCCGCTCCGGCTCCGCTGCTGATCGCCTGCGCGCTCGGCATCGAGCATCTGGCCCTGCGCGCCGGCGAACGCGGCGGTGCGGGCGGGCCGGTCACCGTACTGCGCACCGGCATGGGCCCCAGGGCGGCGGAACGGTCCGTCACCCGGGTCCTGGCCGGTCCGGCGCTCGCCGGTGCCGCCGTCCTGGCCACCGGCTTCTGCGCGGGACTGGCCCCCGGGATGCACCCCGGCGACCTGGTCGTCGCCGAGGAGACCCGGGACCCGCGCGGCAGCGTCCCCTGCGTCGGCACCGAACTCCTCGTGAAGGAACTCGTGCGGACCCTGCCCGGCCGCACCGTCCACACCGGGCCTGTCACCGGCTCCGACCACGTCGTCCGCGGAAACGAACGGTCCGACCTGTTCGGGACCGGCGCGATCGCGGTCGACATGGAATCGGCGGCCACGCTCCTGAGCGCCGTGCGCGCGGGTGAACGCCCCGTCGCGGCCGTCAGGGTGGTCGTGGACGCTCCCGAACATGAACTCGTCCGGATCGGCACGGTGCGCGGTGGAATATCTGCTTTCCGCGTTCTTCGATCCGTTCTTCCTGCTTTCTTCGAATGGCACCGTTCTTTGTTGCTCCCCCGGAGGTGAGCCAGATGGCCATGCCGCTGCGCCAGTCCATCAAGGTCGCGACTTACTTGGCTGAACAGAAGCTCCGCAAGCGGGACAAGTTCCCGCTGATCGTGGAGCTGGAACCCCTCTTCGCATGCAACCTGAAGTGCGAGGGCTGCGGCAAGATCCAGCATCCGGCAGGTGTGCTCAAGCAGCGCATGCCCGTCGCGCAGGCCGTCGGAGCGGTGCTGGAGTCCGGGGCACCGATGGTGTCCATCGCGGGCGGCGAGCCCCTGATGCATCCTCAGATCGACGAGATCGTGCGGCAGTTGGTGGCGAAGAAGAAGTACGTCTTCCTCTGCACCAACGCCATGCTGCTGCGCAAGAAGATGGACAAGTTCACGCCGTCGCCCTACTTCGCCTTCGCGGTGCACATCGACGGGCTGCGCGAGCGGCACGACGAGTCCGTGGCGAAGGAGGGCGTGTTCGACGAGGCGGTGGCGGCCATAAAGGAAGCCAAGCAGCGCGGCTTCCGGGTGACCACCAACTCGACCTTCTTCAACACCGACACCCCGCAGACCATCATCGAGGTGCTCAACTTCCTCAACGACGACCTCAAGGTCGACGAGATGATGATCTCGCCCGCCTACGCCTACGAGAAGGCTCCCGACCAGGAGCACTTCCTCGGCGTGGCGCAGACCCGGGAGCTGTTCAAGAAGGCGTTCGCGGGCGGCAACCGGCGCAAGTGGCGGCTCAACCACTCCCCGCTCTTCCTGGACTTCCTGGAGGGCAAGGTGGATTTCCCGTGCACGGCCTGGGCGATCCCGAACTACTCGCTCTTCGGCTGGCAGCGCCCCTGCTACCTGATGAGCGACGGGTACGTGCCGACGTACCGCGAACTCATCGAGGAGACCGACTGGGACAAGTACGGCCGCGGCAAGGACCCGCGCTGCGCCAACTGCATGGCGCACTGCGGCTACGAGCCCACCGCCGTCCTCGCCACCATGGGATCCCTCAAGGAGTCGCTGCGCGCCATGCGCGAGACGGTCAGCGGAAACCGGGAGTGACCGCATGACCGCCATCTCCCTGGGACTCCCCGAGGTCCCGGCCCGGCCGATCGCCGAGCGACGCGTGTCGCGGCGGATCCACGTCGGGCCGGTGGCCGTCGGGGGCGGTGCCCCGGTGTCGGTGCAGTCGATGACCACGACCCGTACCTCGGACATCGGCGCCACCCTCCAGCAGATCGCCGAGCTCACCGCGTCCGGATGTCAGATCGTCCGCGTCGCCTGCCCCACGCAGGACGACGCGGACGCCCTGGCGACCATCGCGAAAAAGTCCCAGCTTCCGGTGATCGCGGACATCCACTTCCAGCCGAAGTACGTGTTCTCGGCGATCGAGGCCGGCTGCGCGGCCGTCCGCGTCAATCCCGGCAACATCAAGCAGTTCGACGACAAGGTCAAGGAGATCGCGGCGGCCGCCAAGGACCACGGCACTCCGATCCGCATCGGCGTCAACGCCGGCTCCCTGGACCGCCGGCTGCTGCAGAAGTACGGCAGGGCGACCCCCGAGGCCCTGGTCGAGTCGGCCCTGTGGGAGGCGTCCCTCTTCGAGGAGCACGACTTCCGGGACATCAAGATCTCCGTCAAGCACAACGACCCGGTCGTGATGATCGAGGCGTACCGGCAGCTCGCCGCCCAGTGCGACTACCCGCTGCACCTCGGTGTCACGGAGGCCGGCCCCGCCTTCCAGGGCACCGTCAAGTCGGCGGTGGCCTTCGGCGCGCTGCTCTCCGAGGGCATCGGCGACACCATCCGGGTCTCCCTGTCGGCTCCTCCGGTGGAGGAGGTCAAGGTCGGCAACCAGATCCTGGAGTCCCTCAACCTCAAGCAGCGCGGCCTGGAGATCGTCTCCTGCCCGTCCTGCGGACGCGCCCAGGTCGACGTCTACAAGCTGGCCGAGGAGGTCACGGCGGGCCTGACCGGCATGGAGGTTCCGCTGCGCGTCGCGGTCATGGGCTGCGTGGTGAACGGCCCCGGCGAGGCCCGCGAGGCCGACCTCGGCGTCGCCTCTGGCAACGGCAAGGGGCAGATCTTCGTCAAGGGCGAGGTCATCAAGACCGTCCCCGAGTCCAAGATCGTGGAGACCCTCATCGAGGAAGCGATGAAGATCGCCGAGCAGATGGAGCAGGACGGCGCCGGGTCCGGAGCACCCGCCGTCACCGTGAGCTGAACAGCACGGACCGAGAGGGGGCCGAGCGTGACGATTCTGGAAACCATCCGGCAACCACGCGACCTGAAGGCGCTGTCCGAGGCGGAACTTCGCGAACTGTCCGAAGAAATACGAGAGTTCCTGGTGCACGCGGTCGCCAGGACCGGCGGTCACCTCGGCCCCAACCTGGGCGTCGTGGAACTGACCGTCGCACTGCACCGGGTCTTCGAGTCCCCGGCCGACCGCATCCTCTGGGACACCGGTCACCAGAGCTACGTGCACAAGCTCCTGACCGGCCGTCAGGACTTCTCCAAGCTGCGTGGCAAGGGCGGCCTGTCCGGGTACCCCTCGCGCGAGGAGTCCGAGCACGACGTCATCGAGAACAGCCATGCCTCCACGGCACTCGGCTGGGCGGACGGCCTGGCCAAGGCGCGCCAGGTGCAGGGGGAGAAGGGGCATGTCGTCGCGGTGATCGGCGACGGCGCGCTGACCGGCGGGATGGCCTGGGAGGCGCTCAACAACATCGCGGCCGCCAAGGACCGGCCGCTGATCATCGTCGTCAACGACAACGAACGGTCCTACGCCCCCACCATCGGCGGGCTCGCCAACCACCTCGCCACCCTGCGCACCACCGACGGCTACGAGCAGGTGCTGGCCTGGGGCAAGGAGGTGCTCCTGCGCACCCCCGTGGTCGGCAACACCATCTACGAGTCCCTGCACGGCGCCAAGAAGGGCTTCAAGGACGCCTTCGCCCCGCAGGGCATGTTCGAGGACCTGGGCCTCAAGTACGTCGGTCCGATCGACGGCCACGACATCAGGGCGGTCGAGTCCGCGCTCAGGCGGGCGAAACGTTTTCACGGGCCGGTGCTCGTGCACTGCCTCACGGAGAAGGGCCGCGGCTACGAACCCGCCCTCGCCCACGAGGAGGACCGCTTCCACACCGTCGGTGTGATGGACCCGCTCACCTGCGAGCCCCTCGCGCCGCCCAACGGACCTTCCTGGACCTCGGTGTTCGGCGACGAGATCGTCCGGATCGGCGAGGAGCGCGACGACGTCGTGGCGATCACCGCGGCGATGCTGCACCCGGTCGGCCTCGGCAAGTTCGCAGCCCGATTCCCCGCCCGGGTCTGGGACGTGGGCATCGCCGAGCAGCACGCGACGGTCTCGGCGGCCGGCCTGGCGACCGGCGGACTGCACCCGGTCGTCGCCGTCTACGCCACGTTCCTGAACCGGGCCTTCGACCAGTTGCTGATGGACGTGGCGCTGCACCGCTGCGGGGTGACGTTCGTGCTGGACCGGGCGGGCGTCACCGGAGTCGACGGAGCCTCGCACAACGGCATGTGGGACATGTCCGTCCTTCAGGTGGTCCCGGGGCTGCGGATCGCCGCCCCGCGTGACGCCGAGCAACTGCGCCTCCAGTTGCGTGAGGCGGTCGCGGTGGACGACGCGCCCACGCTGGTGCGGTTCCCCAAGGAGTCGGTGGGCCCCGAGATCCCGGCGGTCGACCGGATCGGAGGGCTGGACGTGCTGCGCGGCGACGCGGACGCCCAGGTGCTGCTGGTCGCGGTCGGTGTGATGGCGCCGGTCTGTCTCCAGGCCGCGGAGTTGCTGACCGCCCGTGGCATCGGATGCACGGTGGTGGACCCCCGGTGGGTCAAGCCCGTGGACCCCGCGCTGCCGGTCCTGGCGGCCCAGCACGAGCTGGTGGCCGTCGTCGAGGACAACAGCAGGGCCGCCGGTGTCGGCGCGGCGGTCGCGCTCGCGCTCGGCGACGCGGACGTGGATGTGCCGGTCCGGCGGTTCGGGATTCCTGAGCAGTTCCTGGCGCATGCGAAGCGGGGGGAGGTGCTGGCCGACATCGGGCTGACGCCGGTGGAGATCGCGGGGCGCATCGGGGCGAGCCTCGCGGGTCGGGCGGCCGAGCGCGCCCACGGAGGTGCCGCGGGGGGCCGTGCGGCGGGGGCGGCCTCGTCCGGGCTGGTCGCGCCCGCGCGACGGCAGCCGTATATCGAACGCAGCCCCGCGCCCCTTCAGGGCGCCACAGCCGACAGCGCTTTCATCGATGGCGCCGCCAAGGAGAAGTGATGAGCACGGAGTTCGACCTCGGCGCACTGCTGGCCGAGCGTGGCGGTGAGCGGTACGAGCTGCATGCCAGGTACCTGAACCACCAGCTGCCGCGCATGCTGCACACCATCGGCTTCGACAAGGTCTACGAGCGGGCCGAGGGCGCCCACTTCTGGGACGAGGACGGCAACGACTACCTGGACATGCTCGCCGGGTTCGGGGTGATGGGCCTGGGACGCCACCACCCCGTCGTCCGCAAGGCCCTGCACGACGTCCTGGACGCGCAGCTGGCCGACCTCACCCGCTTCGACTGCCAGCCGCTGCCCGGGCTGCTCGCCGAGCGGCTCCTGGCCCACAGCCCGCACCTGGACCGGGTGTTCTTCGGCAACAGCGGCACCGAGGCGGTCGAGACCGCTCTGAAGTTCGCCCGCTTCGCCACCGGCAGACCGCGTGTCCTCTACTGCGACCACGCCTTCCACGGCCTGACCACCGGCTCGCTGTCGGTCAACGGCGAGGACGGCTTCCGGGACGGCTTCGCCCCGTTGCTGCCCGACACGGCCGTGCCCCTCGGTGACCTCGACGCCCTGGCGCGTGAGCTGCGGAAGGGCGACGTCGCCGCCCTGATCGTCGAACCGATCCAGGGCAAGGGCGTGCACGAGGCGCCGCCCGGCTACCTGCGCGGAGCCCAGGAGCTGCTGCACAGGCACAAGGCGCTGCTGATCGCCGACGAGGTCCAGACCGGCCTCGGCCGTACCGGCGACTTCTACGCCTACCAGCACGAGGACGGTGTCGAGCCGGACCTGGTGTGCGTGGCCAAGGCGCTGTCCGGCGGCTACGTCCCGGTGGGCGCGACCCTCGGCAAGGACTGGATCTTCAAGAAGGTCTACTCGTCCATGGACCGCGTCCTGGTCCACTCGGCGAGCTTCGGCGCCAACGCCCAGGCGATGGCGGCCGGACTCGCCGTCCTGTCCGTCATGGAGAACGACCAGATCGTCGCGAACTCCCGGTCGGTGGGGGAGCTGCTCAGGTCCCGGCTCGCCGGACTGGTCGACAAGTACGAGCTGCTCGCCGACGTCCGCGGCCGGGGTCTGATGATCGGCATCGAGTTCGGCAGGCCCAGCTCGCTGAAGCTCCGCAGCCGCTGGACCATGCTCCAGGCCGCCCGCAAGGGTCTGTTCGCGCAGATGGTCGTCGTACCGCTGCTGCAGCGGCACCGGATCCTCACCCAGGTCTCCGGCGATCATCTGGAGGTCATCAAGCTCATCCCGCCGCTGATCGTCGACGAGGCCGACGCGGACCGCTTCGTGGCCGCCTTCACGGACGTCATGGACGACGCGCACAGCGGCGGCGGCCTGATGTGGGACTTCGGCAAGACCCTCGTCAAGCAGGCGGTGGCCAACCGCTAGCTTTTTGTCTCTGGGGCAAGAAAATTGCCGCGGAGGCAAATCTTTGGCTGAATGGAGGCATGAACGCCTCCGAGGACGAGCGCGCGGGCGGTCCCGTCGAGGACCTGCCCGCCGTCGCTCCGCAGCTGCGGTCCCTGCGCCGCCGCGCCGGTCTCACCCTGGAGGCCGCGGCCCGCGACGCCGGACTGTCGGCCGCCCATCTCTCCCGGCTGGAGACCGGGCAGCGCCAGCCCTCGCTGCCGATGCTGCTCGCCCTCGCCCGTGTCTACAGTACGACGGTCTCGGAACTGCTGGGCGAGACCGTCGCCGAGCGGGACGCGATCGTACGCGCCGGCGACATGGAACCGACCCGCGCCGGCGGCTGGACGTACTGGCAGGCCGGCTCCTCCGGCCGCGGGATGCAGTCGCTGCGCGTCCGGGTGCCGTACGGCTCCCAGGGCGACATCGTGCGGGTGCATCCCGGCGAGGAATGGCTGTACGTCCTGAGCGGGCGGCTGAGGCTGCGCTTGGGCGACACCACCCATGTCCTCGCCCCCGGCGACAGCGCCCACTTCGACTCGCTGACCCCGCACCGCCTCGCCGCCGAGGACCACGACGGCGTCGAGCTGCTGTTCGTCCACACCCTGCTGCAGAGTCCCACGGCCACGCTGTGCCTGGGACCGATCACTGGAGAGCTGCTGTGAGCAACATCGAGGAGAAGTTCCCCCGCGCCCTGTGGGTCCGGCTCATCATCTACATCGCCGTCGGGCACGTCTTCGCCGCCTTCCTCTACCTGCTGTTCGCCGTGGGCGGCAAGGGCTGAACGCTCCCCGCTCGCCCGGGCGTCAGTCCAGGAGGCGGGCGCGCAGCCGCTCCCGGGTCTGCGGAGCGAGCTTCAGACCCTGCTCCAGGTACGTGTCGGCATCGCCCCACGCCTCGTCGATGCTCTCGAAGGCCGCCGTCAGATACTCCGCGCGGGCCTCGAAGAGCGGACTCAGCAGCTCCATCACCTCGGGGCTGTACGCGCCGTCCCCGCCGCCGCTGCGCCGCACCTTGTAGCGGCGGTGCTTGGCGTTGGACTCCAGGTAGTCGGCGAGGATCGCGTCCCGCTCCACGCCCAGCGCGAGGAGCGTCACCGCTATGGAGACGCCCGCCCGGTCCTTGCCGGCCGCGCAGTGCATCAGCGCCGGCACGCTGTCCTCGGCGAGCCCGTGCAGCACACGCGAGTGCTCGCCGGTGCGGTCCCTGACGATCGTGCGGTACGAGGTGATCATCCGGTTCGCGGCCTTGCCGTCGCCCAGCAGCCCGCGCAGCTGCTCGGTGTCGCCCTCGCGCACCATCGTCCAGAACTCGGCGCCGTGCGCCGGGTCGGTCAGCGGCAGGTTCAGGTTCCGCACGCCGGGCAGATCGACGTCCGGGCCCTCCAGCTTCTGGTCGGCCGCGTTGCGGAAGTCGAAGATCGTGTGCAGACCGAGGGAGGCGAGGAACTCCGCGTCCTGCGCCGTCGCGTGTGCCAGATGTCCGCTGCGGAACAGCACACCGTGCCGCACCCGGCGCCCGTCCACGGTCGGCAGGCCGCCCACGTCACGGAAGTTGCGCACACCGGCCAGCTCGGGCTCGGTCGACGGGACCTGCTGCGTCACGGGGGCTCCTCCCGGCCGGCCCCGTCGGCGCTGCTCGTCGACGGGCACTGGATCGACCATACGACATCGGTTTCCACGGGCAATGAGTTGTCCACAGGCGTTGCCTCCAGGCCC
The DNA here is from genome assembly GCF_042754285.1 of Streptomyces sp. NPDC059224. NCBI lineage: Bacteria > Bacillati > Actinomycetota > Actinomycetes > Kitasatosporales > Streptomycetaceae > Streptomyces > Streptomyces sp. NPDC059224. The sequence continues at coordinate 23,712 of NZ_JBHZAN010000032.1, read as the reverse complement.
CGTGGCCTTGATGATGTTGGTGCTTGAGCGGATCTGTTGGCACCTGTGTGAGGTTTCTCGTGGTGGACATCGCCGAAAACGGTCGTACGTGGCTCCTGTCGGGCCCGGGCAGCAGTTACGCGCTGCACCTCACGGAGGACGACGAACTGCTCCACCTCCACTGGGGCCCGAAGATCGGGCTCGCCGACGCCGAGGAGCTCAGCACCCGGGCGCTGCCCGGTTACTGGCCCTTCGAGTCCCCGCTGGACGGCCGTGAGGAGTACCCGGTCGAGGGCGGCCCGCGTTTCGTCCGCCCCGCGCTGTCCGTGCGCACCGAGGAGCGCCGCGGCACCGAGTGGACCTTCGAGTCGTACGAGACGGAGGGGGACGCGGCCGGCCAGGAGCTCCGGCTGCGCTTCAGGGACGGCCGGATCCTCATCACCCTGCACTACCGGATGCGCGGCGACGTCGTCGAGCGCTGGGTGACCGTCGACAACCAGGGGGACGCGCGCCTGGAGCTGCTGCGGGCCGATCCCGCCGCCTGGACGCTGCCCGACCGTGAGGGCTGGCGCCTGTCCCAGCTGCACGGCCGCTGGGCCGCCGAGTCGCGCCTCACCAGCGCCCCGCTCACCTACGGCGAGAAGGTGATAGGCAGCCGCCGCGGCCACACCGGTCACCAGCACCTGCCCTGGGTCGCCCTCGACACCGACGCCACCGAGGAGCGCGGCGAGGTCTGGGGCTGCGCCCTCGGCTGGTCCGGCTCCTGGCGCATCGCGGTCGCGCAGCTCCCCGACGCGCGCGTGCAGATCACCGGCGGCGCCGGATACGACGACTCGGGCCTGCTGATGCTGGCCGGGGGCGAGTCGTACACCAGCCCGGTCTTCGCGGGCCTGTGGACCGACGGCGGCTTCGGCGGGGCCAGCCGCGCCTGGCACGCCTACCAGCGGGCGTACGTCATCCCCGACGCCGACCGGGACCGGCCGGTGCTGTTCAACTCCTGGGAGGCCACCACCTTCGACATCTCCGAGGAGCAGCAGGCCACCCTCGCCCGGCGGGCCGCCGCGATCGGCGTCGAGCTGTTCGTGGTCGACGACGGCTGGTTCGGCGCCCGCACCAGCGACCGCGCGGGCCTCGGCGACTGGACGCCCAACCCGGACCGCTTCCCCAAGGGCCTCAAACCCCTCGCCGACCACGTGCACGCCCTCGGCATGCAGTTCGGCATCTGGGTCGAGCCCGAGATGGTGAACGCGGACAGCGACCTGTACCGCGCGCACCCCGACTGGGTGCAGTACCAAAAGGGGCGAAAGCGGACAGAACTCCGCAATCAGCTCGTCCTCAACCTCGCCCGCGAGGACGTCCAGGAGTACCTCTGGGAGCGGCTCGACACCCTGCTGTCCAGCGCCCCGATCGACTACGTCAAGTGGGACTTCAACCGCTGCTTCACGGACGCGGGCTGGCCCGGCGAGCCCTACCCGCAGCGCCTGTGGGTCGACCACGTCCGCGGGCTGTACGCCCTGCTCGACCGGCTCCGGGCGGCCCACCCCGACGTGGCCATCGAGTCCTGCTCCGGCGGTGGCGGCCGGATCGACCTCGGCATCATGAGCCGTACCGACGAGGTGTGGACCTCCGACAACACCGACCCGCTGGACCGGCTCGCCATCCAGCACGGGTTCAGCCAGATCCACCCCGCCCGGGTGATGTCCGCCTGGGTGACCGACAGCCCGAACCACCAGCTCAACGGCCGGGTCAGCAGCCTGCGTTTCCGCTTCGTGAGCTCCATGGCCGGGGCTCTCGGCGTCGGGGGCGACCTCTCCCGGTGGACCGAGGAGGAGCTGGCCGAAGCCGGCCGTTGGGTGGCGCTCTACAAGGACATCCGGCCCCTGGTGCAGCGCGGGGACCAGTACCGGCTGCGGCCGCCGGCCGGCGGGCTCAGCGCCGTGCAGTACACGCTCGGCGACGAGACCGTGGTCCTCGCCTGGCTCCAGGCGCAGAGCTACGGCGAGCCGATGCCGGCGCTGCGGCTGCGGGGGCTCGATCCGACAGCATCGTACGAATGCCGCGAAACGGGCGAAGTGCACCGAGGTGCCGTCCTGTTGCATCACGGGCTGCGCACGGAGCTGCGCGGCGACCTGGATGCGGCAATTATTCGCCTCCGTCGCATATGACGTCTTTGTCCGAATTGAAACATTCATTCCAACTGGTTCTGGAATAAAGGGGCGTGGTGCGGCGCGCGTGAGGAGCGTCATATTCGTGACCGTCCGTCGCGCGTCATGTCCACGTAATTCCCGTGCGTGCCAAGGGTGTTGGAAAGGCGCGAAAAGCCGGAATTAACGGAGGGTGACCAGGAATTCCCGTAACGGATCAAGCGAAATCCGGACAGAGGGAATTTGATGCTTGTTTATACGCGTCCTACTCGCTTACGTTCCACGCAACCGGACGGAACGCCGAATCCTGCCGCCGCCCGGAGTTCCCCACACACACTCACCCGTGCCCGGCAGGAGCGGGGGACCCACCAGGTATGACCGCCTGTTCCGGTTCCCGGGACGGCTAGGGGTGTAGCCACGTCTTCCCGCGTGGCCGGGCAGCTCCAGCCCGAACCCGACAGCTCACCTCGCAGGCGCCGGAGAGGAATGCGTCATGCCCGCGAAGGGTAAGCACCGCCGCCCCAAGTCCCAGCGTCTCACCCGCTCGATGGCCGTGGCCGGAACCGGTGGCGCCGCGCTGGCCCTGCCGCTCATGGGAGCCACCGGCGCCCACGCGGCCACCGTGCACTCCGTTTCGGGAAAGGCCACGCAGTCGCTTCCGGCCGTCGAGAAGACGGCCGTCGAGAAGACGGCCGTCGAGAAGACGGCCGTACGGAAGTCCGCCGTCCGGAAGTCCGCCGTCCGGGAATCCGCCGTCCGGGAATCCGCCGTCCGGGAATCCGGCACCGGGAATTCCGCGCACCGCGTCTACACGGTGGTGTCCGGCGACTACCTCTCGAAGATCGCCCGCGAGCACAACGTCGACGGCGGCTGGCCCCGGCTCTACGCCGACAACCGGCAGGCGGTCGGCGACAACCCCTCGCTGATCCACCCCGGTCTCAAGCTCACGCTCGGCGGCCGGCACACCGCCCCGGACACCTCCGGCCCGGACTCCCGGTCCGAGACGCGGTCTCCTTCGCGGTCCTCCGCCTCCGCCCCACGGTCCTCCACCCCCTCCTCGGACGCGGCGTCCTCCTCGGAGTCCTCGGACACCTCCACGACGGCCGTCTCCGGTTTCACCCTCCCGGTGAGCGGCGGCACCATCGGCACCGGTTACCACGTGGCCGGCAGCATGTGGTCCAGCGGCTACCACACCGGCGTCGACTTCGTGGTCCCGACCGGCACCCCGGTCAAGGCGGTCGGCGAGGGCACGGTCGTCACGGCGGGCTGGGGCGGTGCCTACGGCAACCAGGTCGTCATCAGGCTCGCCGACGGCTACTACGCGCAGTACGGCCACCTCTCCGCGCTCTCCGTCTCGGTCGGCCAGACCGTGACCGCGGGCCAGCAGATCGGCCTCTCCGGCGCCACCGGCAACGTCACGGGTCCGCACCTGCACTTCGAGATCCGGACCAGCCCCTACTACGGCTCCGACATCGACCCGGTCGGCTTCCTCCGCCTGAAGGGCGTGGTCGTCGGCTGACCCGTCGACCCCGCCGATCCGACACGCACTCCGAAGGCCGGACCCTCGATCCCCGGGTCCGGCCTTCGGTCGATCGACGCTTCAACGCCCCTGCTCAGAGGCTTATTCCGGGCTTGGCCGAGTATTTACAAGTGTCTTATCTCACCGCTCGTCAACCCTTTATTACGGTCGCGTAGGTCACAGGCCAAGGTGAATCATGGTCCGACGTGGCAGACGATTCGAAGAGTGACAATGCATCAGTGATCGGGTCGTACGTGGCGGTGGGGGACAGCTTCACCGAGGGCGTCGGCGACCCCGGCCCCGACGGGGCGTTCGTCGGCTGGGCGGACCGGTTCGCGGTCCTGCTGTCGGACCGGCGGCCCGAGGGCGACTTCGAGTACACCAACCTCGCGGTGCGCGGGAAACTGCTCGACCAGATCGTGGCGGACCAGGTGCCGCAGGCCCTGGCGCTCGCCCCCGACCTGATCTCCTTCTGCGCCGGCGGCAACGACATCATCCGCCCCGGCACCGACCCCGACGAGGTGGCCGAGCGGTTCGAGCGGGCGGTGGCCCAACTGACCGAGGCCGTCGGCACGGTTCTGGTGACCACCGGGTTCGACACCCGGGGGGTGCCCGTCCTCAAGCATCTGCGCGGCAAGATCGCCACCTACAACGGCCATGTCCGCGCCGTCGCCGACCGGTACGGCTGTCCGGTCCTCGACCTGTGGTCCCTGAAGACCGTGCAGGACCGGCGGGCCTGGGACGGCGACCGGCTGCACCTGTCGCCCGAGGGACACACGCGGGTGGCGCTGCGGGCCGGGCAGGTGCTCGGCGTCGACGTGCCGGCCGACCCGGACCAGCCGTGGCCGCCGCTGCCGCCGCGCGGCACCCTGGAGGTCCGCCGCGACGACGTGCACTGGGCCCGTGAGTACCTGGTGCCGTGGATAGGGCGACGGCTGCGCGGCGAGTCGTCGGGCGACCACGTGACGGCCAAGGGGGCGCTCTCCCCGGACGACATCAAGATGCGGATCGCTTCCGTGGCTTGAGGCTGTGGCGGCGGTGAGGGGGCGGCATCCTGGCGAGCCGCCCCCTCACCATTCCTCGGACAGCCCCAGTTCGCGCGCCAGCGCCTCGTCGACCCACTCCTGCGCCCGGGAGCGTGACAGGGCGCCCGGGTAGGAGGTCAGCTGGACGGCGAGCCCGTCGAGCAGTGCGGTCAGCCGCAGCGCCGCGGCCGCGGGGTCGGGGCAGCGGAACTCACCGGCGGCCACCCCCTCGGTGATGACCTCGGCGATCGCCGCCTTCCACTGCTGGTCCAGCTCCTTGGCGACGTCGCGCAGGGCGGGTTCGCGCAGTGCCACCGCCCAGCCCTCGATCCACAGCCGCCAGCCCTTGGCCTGTCCGGTCGGCGCGTACCAGCGCACCGCCGACCGCAGCCGCCGTGACGCCGACGTACGGCGCCCCAGCAGCTTGCGCAGATGCGCCAGGTCGCCCTCGGCGGCGTAGGCGAAGGCGGCGGCGACCAGCTTCTCCTTCGTCGAGAAGTGGTACAGCACCAGTGCGTTGCTCACGCCGAGGGCCGAGGCGACATCGGCGATCCGTACCGCCGCCACGCCCCGCGCCTCGATCTGCTCGATGGCCGCCCGCAGCAGTTCCTCACGCCGCTCGGCCACGCTCAACCGCACTCTCGCCACGCGGTCACCCTAATCGGTCCTCCCCCCGCGCGCGTTGCCGTCCCGGTCCAGCGGCAGCCGCATGAGCGTGAGGTCCAGCCGGCGGCCGAACTTGACGCCCACCTCCCGGACGGTGCCCGCGTGCTCGAAGCCGAACCGCTGGTGCAGCCGGACGGACGCGGTGTTCTCCGCCTCGATGCCGGCGATCATGACGTGGTGGCCGGCCTCGCGCGCCGCGGTGACGAGGGCGCCCAGCAGCGCGGAACCGATGCCGAGCCCGTGGCGTCCCTCGCGGACGTAGACGGAGTCCTCCACCGTGTGCCGGTAGCCGTCCAGCTCTCGCCACGGGCCGTACACCGCGAACCCGGCCACCTCGCCCGCCACTTCGGCCACGAACGCCGAGCCGCGCGCCAGATGGGCGGCGAGCCAGGCCGCTCCCTCGGCGGAGGACTGGGGGGCCGAGGTCCACAGTGCGGTCGAATGCTCGATCGCCTCGTTGCGGATCGCGCGAACAGCCTCCGCGTCACCGGGGTGCGCCGGGCGGACCGTCACCGTCCGGCTTCTCTCGTATAGTGGATTCATGTCCAACATAGTAGATCCGTCGACGGACTCCCTGGCGGCACGGATCGCGGCCCGGGTCCGCACCGAGCGGGAGCGCCGCCGCTGGACGCTGGCGCAGCTCGCGGACGCCTCCGGTGTCTCCCCGGCGATGATCAGCCGGATCGAACGCGGCGAGAGCAGCCCCACCGCCGTGGTCCTCGGCAAGCTGTCCGCCGCCTTCCAGCTGAGCGTCGCCTCCCTGCTGGCCCTCGCCGAGGGCGCGCGGGACACCGCGGCCGACACCGCGGGAGTGCGGCGTGACGCCGACGCGGCCGAGTGGTGCGACCCCGGCACCGGTTACCGCCGCCGCCAGATCACCGGACCGCGGTTCCCGGCGGAGATCGCCGAGATCCGCCTGCCCGCCGGCGCCCGGGTGCCCTACCCGGCGGCCGCCTTCGCCTTCGTACGGCAGCTCGTCTGGGTCCTCGACGGCCGCCTGTCCTTCCACGACGGCGACACGGTCCATGAACTCGGTGCCGGCGACACCGTCGAACTCGGGCCGCCCGCCGAGCGGGTCTTCGCCAACACCACCGACGCGGAGTGCCGCTACGCCGTCGTCCTCACCCGGGACGCGCGGCCCTAGGCGCGGTGCCGCCGGGCGGCCGGTCCCTCACCGGTACCAGCCGAACCGCTCCGCGATCACCGGCAGCCGGTCGCTCACCAGGGCGTGGGCCGCGGCGCGCGGGGTCGTGCCGTCGGACTCCGCGCGGTCCAGCATCAGCTCCACCAGGGCCCGCATCGAGCGGCGGGTGTGGGCGAACGCCTCGTCGGCGTCCGGGCCGATGTCGCCGAACAGGGTCCACCACCACCAGGCGTTGGTGCCCGAGTTGACCGCCACGTCCGGCAGCACGGTCACCCCGCGCGCCGTGAGCCGCTCCTCCGCCTCGGGCAGCACCGGCATGTTGGCCGCCTCCACGATCCAGCGGGCCGTCACCAGGTGCTCGTTGGACGCGTCGACGGTGTACGACACCGCGGCCGGCACCAGCACCTCCGCGTCGGCGCACAGCCACGCGTCGCCCGGCAGTTCGAGATCGCCCGGGCGCAGCACCGCGCGGTCGACGGTGCCGTACGTGTCCCGCGCCCGCAGCAGCGTCTCGACGTCCAGGCCCGCCGGGTTGGCGATCGTGCCCTTGACGTCGGCGACGGCCACCACGGTGAGCCCCGCGCGGGCGAGGAAACGCGCCGTCGCCCCGCCCATCGTGCCCAGCCCCTGCACCGCGACCCGCGTCCCCGGGTACGGCACCCCGGCCCGGTCCAGGGCCGTCAGCGCCGACTCGGCCACCCCGCAGCCGCCGACCAGCTCGTCGAGGCCGATGCCGTCGACCTCGATGGCGAAGGCGTCCGCCAGCCGCCGCCGGGCCGCAGCCTCGTCGTCCAGCAACGGATACACGGCCTGGATCGAAGAGACCAGCCCGGCCTCGACGGCCGCCCGGTCCACCAGGTCCTGGGTGAGCCCGAGGTCCTCGCCGGTGGTCCAGAAGCTCTCGACGTACGGCCGCACGGCGCGCAGATAGCGGACCAGCAGGGCGTAGGACCCCGGGTCCTGCGGATCGCAGTCGATGCCCCCCTTGGCGCCGCCCAGGGGGATGTAGCGGCCCGCGGGGTTGTAGTGCAGGGCCTCCTTCATCGTCATGCCCCGCGCCAGCCCGGTGACCTCCTCCAGGGTGCAGCCCGGCCGCATCCGCAGACCGCCGCTGGCCACCCCCCGCACCAGCCGGTCGACCACCAGGAACCCTTGACGTCCGGTGATGTGGTCGGTCCAGACGAGAGACATCAGTGGAGCGGCCATGGTGGCTCCCGAGAGGTTCGTGAAGGAGGTTACTACTGAATGGTAATTCAGTATCAGGAGGTGGACGGCAGGGTGTCAACGCCGACCGCCCGAGGGGCCGACCATAATGGAGGACCTCGGCGACACCACTGGAGGTACCGTGACCCGTTTGCGTTCCCTGAGCTCCGGGCTCCGCGTGCTGCGGCCCGCTGCCTTCGGCGTGGACCCCAGCGGTGAGCGGATGGCTCGCATCCAGGCCTCACCGCACTTCAAGGACGGTGTCTTCCAGAACCCCGGCGGTACCGCCCGTACCCGCCCCTCGGGCTCGATGCTCGACTTCGCGAAGATCTACTTCGAGAAGGAGCAGCGCGTCCGCCGCGCCCCCCGGGGCACCGTCCCGGTGCACGCCACCACCGTCGCCGACCTCGCCCGGCCCGCCGCGAGCGGGCTGCGGGTGACCTGGTTGGGACACTCCAGCGTGCTCGTGGAGATCGACGGACACCGGGTCCTGTTCGATCCCGTCTGGGGCGAGCGCTGCTCCCCGTTCCCGTTCGCCGGGCCCAAGCGGCTGCACCCGGCACCGCTGCCGCTGGCCGCGCTCGGCCCGGTCGACGTGGTGGTCATCTCGCACGACCACTACGACCACCTCGACCTGCCCACCATCAAGGCGCTGGCCGGCACGGACACCCTCTTCGCGGTGCCGCTCGGGGTGGGGGCCCACCTCGAGCACTGGGGCGTCGCCGCCGACCGGCTGCGCGAGCTGGACTGGCACGAGGAGACCAAGGTCGGCGGCCTGACCCTGACGGCTGCCCCGGCCCGTCACTTCTGCGGCCGCGGACTGCGCAACACCCAGCACACCCTGTGGGCGTCCTGGGTCGTCGCGGGCGAGCGGCACCGGATCTACCACAGTGGTGACACCGGCTATTTCGAGGGCTTCAAGGACATCGGCGCCGACCACGGGCCCTTCGACCTGACGATGATCCAGATCGGCGCGTACAGCGAGTTCTGGCCCGACATACACATGACGCCCGAGGAGGGCGTGCGCGCCCACCTCGACCTCCAGGGCGGGGGCCCGCACGGAGTGCTGCTGCCGATCCACTGGGGCACCTTCAACCTGGCCCCGCACGCCTGGGCCGAGCCGGGGGAGTGGACGAAGGACACCGGCGACGGGGCGGGCCAGGCGGTGGCGCTGCCGCGCCCCGGTGAGCCCTTCGAGCCGTCCGGGAAGCTGCCCGCGGACCGGTGGTGGCGCGAGGTGTCGGCGCCGGTCGCCCGGCCGTGGCGTACCGCGGTCCCCCCGCGGAGCGAGGCCGGTCAGGATCTCGGCCTGGCCGGCGACACGGCGACGCCGGACGCGGACGACCTCGTGAAGTGAGCGCGGCGCCGGTGCGGCGGTGACGTGAGCGGCGTGCCTGCCCGTGCACGGCCGGGGCGGGGACATCGGCGTGCGTCATCCGCATGTGCCAACCCCCGCTTCTTTACCGGGAGTTGAGCTGTCCCGGCGGTTCTGCACCGAGGCCGCGCGCTCGCTGCCGGAGGAGTCCGCACCCGGGGTTCCGCACTCGGCGGCCCGGGTGGCGGATCAGACCCATGCCCGCCGAGCACCTTCCCAAGACCTTTCACGGCCGGCGCACCCACTTCGCCGCCACGGGGGACCCGGACGTCCGGGTCGTGCGCGTCACCGACGGCCCGGTGCGCCACCGGGTCGAAGTGACCGGTGTCCCTCGGCCCCGCCTCCGGTGCCACCCCGGCCGACTGGCTCGCCACCCCCGCCCAGCTCCTCGCGGAGGCCACCGCGGGCGCCGTGTTCCACCACGGCCTCCCCACGCTCTCCCCGGCACGGGCCGCTCCCGGCTGGCACCCGCATGACCTCTGGCTCCGTGTCCTCGCCTGCCAGTGGCGCGCATCGCCCAGGGGGAGGCGCTCGTTCGGCCGTTGCGCGAGGCCGGCGACGAACTCGGTTCCGCCGCCGCGGCCGCCCGCCTGGTCCGCGACCCCGTGTGGCTCTGCCTTCCGATGGGCCGGCGCTGTCCGCCGTACGGCAGGTGGCTCGGCGGCGCCTTCGACCGGATGCCCGCGGCGGCCCCGGCCCACCCCCGTGCTGTGAACGCCGCCCTCGCCGCCACGCAGGCCGGCCTGCCCGACTGGCACGCCCGCGAGCGGCAGCCGGCGCACGCCTACGAGATCGTCCCCCGTCTGCACAACGAACTGGAGCTCACCGACCGGGCCCGCCGTACCAACCCCCGGCCCTTCCGGGTACTGCGCGCCGACCGCTTCCCACGGGCCCTGGTCACCGCCATCAAGGCCCCCGGCATACGGGGCCTGCCCGTCGTCGGCGCGGAGGACCAGTTCGTCGACGTCGCGGAGGTTCTGGGCCGCCCGGACCGGACGCGGGCCGTCGTCCAGGCGGTGACGGACTTGGACCGGCACGACGGCCCGACGGTGGAGACGGGACGCGGCGGCAGAAGGCGAAGAGGTCACCGTGAGTGATGTTCTGGGGGGTGATGGCGGGGGTGGAGCACGCTTCCCGGCCGCTCGGCCGGGCCCGCCGAAGGGGTGTGGAGCGACGGTCGGCGAGGGCTGTGGCGCGTCGGTCGTACCGCTTCACGCCTTCGGTGCCTGACCGTTTTTGAGCAGGTCGGATCGGCCATTGGCCGATCCGGGGCGGAGTGTCGACGGGGACTATCGGTCTTCCGTGCGACGGCTCATACCAGAGCGGGACCCTCTCCGGGGGACTTTGTCAACTGCCCGCCGCACATGATGCGTTGCCGACTACTGTGAGTGTCCGCCGGGCGACACGGGGCCGAATTCTTGCGCGGTCCCCTCGGCCGGCAACGCGATGGCGCATGCCCAACTCGCGCGGCCCGCGCGAGCAGTTCAGGCCCGACGGACCAGTACGAGGACGCAGATGTCTCACCTCCGTGCACCGGCCGCCCGTGCCGAGCCCCCGGAGGGCGGCCGGCACGGACGGCCGGTCGCCCGACCCGTTCCCGCGCTGCCCGAGACCCACATACGGCCTCAGCTGATGCGCCTCGCCGTGCTGCCGCCGGTCGCGGTGGCGCTCAGCGGCTGCGCGGCCGTCCTGTTCACCGTGCGCTCCACCGGGGCCCGGCCCAGCCTGACCCTGCTGGCCGTGCTGACCGGGGCGGTCTCGGTGACGGCCGCGGGCATCGTGATCGCCGCCGTGGCCGCGGGCCGCGCCGCCCGCTCGGTCAGCGACCGCGTCGGCATGCTGCGGCGCAACGCCGCCCGCGGCGAGGCCGACCTGCTGGCCCTCGTCGACGCGCTGCGCCGCGGTGAGACCCCCGCCCCGCGCAAGTCGCGCGGCGGACCGCCCGCGGACGCCGACGACTTCGAACTGCTCGCCGCCGACCTGTCCCGCGCGCACGACGGCGCCGTCACCGCCGTCGTACAGGCGGCCCAGCTCTCCAGCCAGGCCGGCAGCGAACAGAAGCTGGAGGTCTTCGTCAACCTGGCGCGGCGGCTTCAGTCCCTCGTGCACCGGGAGATCTCGATCCTCGACGAACTGGAGAACGAGATCGAGGACCCCGACCTCCTCAAGGGTCTCTTCCACGTCGACCATCTGGCCACCCGCATCCGGCGGCACGCCGAGAACCTCGCGGTGCTCGGCGGTGCGGTGTCCCGACGGCAGTGGAGCAACCCCGTCTCCATGACCGAGGTGCTGCGTTCCGCCATCGCCGAGGTCGAGCAGTACTCCCGGGTCAAGCTCGTCCCGCCGATCGACGGCGAACTGCGCGGGCACGCCGTCGCCGACGTCATCCACCTCCTCGCCGAACTCGTCGAGAACGCCACGGTGTTCTCCGCCCCGCACACCCAGGTGCTGCTCCGTGCCAACCTCGTCACCTCCGGCCTCGCGGTCGAGGTCGAGGACCGCGGACTCGGCATGCCGGTCGGCGAACAGTCCAAGATGAACGCCCTGCTCGCCGACCCCGACCAGGTCAACGTCGCCAGCCTGCTGGCCGACGGCCGCATCGGCCTCTTCGTGGTCTCCCAGCTCGCCCGCCGCCACGGCATCCACGTCCGCCTGCAGTCCAACATCTACGGCGGTGTCCAGGCCGTCCTCGTCGTCCCGCAGGGCGTGCTGGGCACGGCACCGGGCAGCACCGGGGCGGTACCGCAGCCACGCGACGCGGAGGCCGGGGGCGGGACGCCGGCCTCCGGGACCGTACGGCCGTCCGTCGTCATGGGGACACCGGAAGGCGTCCATGGCGCCCCCGGCCCCGCGCCTGCGGACCGACGTCCAGTGTCGCGGCCGGGACCGGCCGCGCCCGCCGTCGGCGGCGGGCGGCGACGGCACGCGCAGGCCGAGGGCACACCCGCGCCGTTGCCGGTGCGCGGCAGCCAGGAGACCCGGCCCAACCCCGCCGAGGCGCTGCCGGGCATCCGGCCCGAGGACCGGCCCGCGGTCGCCGAGCACGCCGGGGCCCCGCCCGTCCCGCGCGTCGGGGCCGTACGCGGCACCATGGGCAAACCCCAGCTGCCGCGCCGCCGCGCGCAGGAGCACATCGTCCCCCAACTGCGCGGTGGACCGGCACCTCGCCAGGACAACGAGGCGCCGGCCGGGCACGATCCCGGTCTGATGGCCGCCTTCCAGCGCGGCATCGGCCTCGCGGAGGCTCAGCAGCATCTGGAGGGCACCCGGACGGAGCCGTCGGCCGCCGCCGACCCCCCCTACCCGATGCTGAACGGTATGGGCGCCACCGCCATGAGCCCGAACGGCATGGACGGCGGCAACGGATCCGGCGGGACGACGTCCGGGCAGAGCACCGGGGACGGGGCCGGCAGCGCGTCCCACGCCACACACGCGGACGGCATGCACATGGATCTCCCGCACACGGATGTCCCGCGCACGGGTGCCACGCCTCTGGATGCCGCCCACGGTGAGGCGGCGCACGGTGAGCCGGCACACCGGGAGACCGGACACACGGCCGCGGACTACACGGTCACGGACCCCATCGGCTCTGACCACCCGGTCTCCGACCACCTGCGCCCGGACCACCCGGGCTCGGCCCACACGGCCCCGGTCCACATGGTTCGGGCGTATGGGGAGCCGGCCGACCCCCCGTCCGTGTCCCGAGCCCAGTCGCACTCCCCGGTCCTGCGCCCGGTGCACACCTCGGAATTCAACGCCCGGCCGGACGGGAGCGCACCGGCCGGATGACCAGCACCGTCTCCACCCCCACCCCCACCCCGTTCCCCACCGCTCCCGAAGACCTTCGTACCTCAAGGAGTCGATCCACCATGGCGAGCGATGCGCCGACCGCCCAGGTATCCGACCTCGACTGGCTGATGAGCGGCCTCGTCCAGCGCGTACCCCACACCACCAGCGCGGTGCTTCTGTCCTGCGACGGGCTGGTGAAGTCCGTCCACGGTCTCGACCCCGACAGCGCCGACCACATGGCCGCGCTCGCCTCCGGCCTCTACTCGCTCGGCCGCAGCGCGGGCGTCCGCTTCGGCGACGGCGGGGACGTCCGTCAGGTCGTCGTCGAACTCGACTCGACGCTGCTGTTCGTCACCACCGCCGGCTCCGGCACCTGCCTCGCCGTGCTGGCCGGCCGCGAGGCCGACGCCGCCGTCCTCGGCTACGAGATGGCGATGCTGGTCAAGAGCGTCCGCCCCTACCTCGTCACCGCGCCCCGGCAGCATGCCGTCGACTCCACGGCGATGAGGCCTTGAGGGTGGCGGCAGCCGGCGACGGGCCATGGCTGGACGATGCGGCCGGACGCCTGGTGCGCCCGTTCACGGTCAGCAACGGCCGCACCGAGCCCAGCATCTCCTTCGACCTGATGTCGCAGGTGATGGCCACCGGCGCCACCCCCCTCGGCTACCTCGGCCCCGAGCACGCGCAGGCCCTCGACCTGTGCCGTGCACCGGTCTCGGTCGCCGAGATCGCCGCGCACCTCAAGCTGCCGGCCGTGGTCACCAAGGTGCTGCTCTCCGACCTGGTCGACTGCGGGGCGCTGACCGCCAAGCCCCCCGTGTTCCACCACAACCCCACTGACCGGTCTCTTCTGGAGGCAGTGCTCGATGGACTACGACGACAGCTGTGACCCCTTCCCCACCGCGCTGAAGATCCTGGTGGCCGGTGGGTTCGGGGCCGGCAAGACCACCTTCGTGGGTGCGGTCAGTGAGATCGCGCCGCTGTCCACGGAGGAGCTCCTCACCACGGTGAGCGCCGCGACCGACAGTCTCGACGGCATCGAGAACAAGGTCGAGACGACCGTGGCCATGGACTTCGGCCGTATCACCCTGGACTCCGAACATGTGCTCTACCTGTTCGGCACGCCGGGACAGGAGCGGTTCTGGTTCATGTGGGACGAGCTGTCCGAGGGCGCGCTCGGCGCGGTCATCCTCGCCGACACCCGCCGTCTGGAGGACTGCTTCGCGGCCGTCGACTTCTTCGAGGAGCGCGGTCTCGGCTTCATCGTCGCGGTCAACGAGTTCGACGGCTCCTACCGGTACGACCCCGAGGAGGTGCGCGCCGCCATCGACCTCGACCCGGAGGTCCCCGTCGTCCGCTGTGATGCCCGTATCTCCAGTTCCGGCGTCCAGACCCTGCTCGCGCTCGTCCGCCATCTCATCGCCCACGCGCCGGTCTCCGCGCCGAGCCACGGCGCCCACATGTGAACCCCACACACCCTCACGGAGCCCCTGTATGTCCCACGTCCACAGCGGCGGAGCCCGCCCATGAGGTACGACCCGTCGCGCCCGTCCGGCCGGCTGCTGCTCACACCGGAGGACAAGGAGGCGCCCGTGCGCATCCGGCGCCTCGGCCAGCTGGGTCTCGGTGAACATCCCGACCCGGAGCTGGACGCCTATGCCAACCGGCTCGCGGAGGTCACCGGGACGCCGTACGCCATGGTCAACTTCGTCGGCGAGCACCGGCAGTTCTTCGCCGGACTGCACCTGCCGGCCGTGCCGCCGCCGGTGGTGAAGCCCGACGGCACCACGCCGGTGCTGGGCCGTGCACTCGCCCGCGACCATGGGTTCTGCCCCCATGTGGTGGTCCGGCGCAAGGCGCTGGTCCTGGAGGACGTCTGCGACTACCCGCGGTTCGCGGGCAACGCGGTCGTCGACGAGTTCGGCGTCCGTTCCTATCTGGGCGCCCCGCTCATCGACAGCACGGGGACGGCGCTCGGCACGGTGTGCGTGGTCGACGTGGCGCCGCGGCCCTGGGGCCGGCCCGGCCTGGAGGCCATCAAGTCGTCGGCGGCGGAGCTGGTGGCCCGCATCGAGCGACGCGAGGCGGACGGACTGCCGCTGCTGTGACGACGGGAACGGTTCCGTCACTAGCCGACCGGTCTATTACGTCCGTACTCTGGTGACATGGGACGCACCAGTGACGCCAAGCGCAAGATCCTCGACGCCGCCTGCTCGCTGATCGAGGGGCGCGGGTACTCGGCGCTCGGGGTGGCCGAGATCTGCCAGGCGGCCGGGGTGCCGAAGGGCAGTTTCTACTACTTCTTCGAGTCCAAGGAGGCCCTCGCGCTCGCGGTCGTCGACGAGCACTGGGCGGCCCAGAGGCGCGAGTGGACGCAGGCCCTCACCGGCGAGGAGGAACCGCTCCAGCGGTTGCGGCGGCTGTTCGAGGAGACGGAGGCCGGTCAGCGCGCCGTCCAGGAGGGCTGTGGCACGGTGGCGGGCTGCCTGTTCGGGAACCTCACCCTTGAGCTGAGCAACCGGACCGAGGTGGTCCGTGGGCGCCTCCAGGAGATCTTCGAGGCGCAGGTCGGCATGGTCGAGTCCGTCATCGTCGAGGCCCGCGAGCGCGGCGAGGTCGGTGTCACCGACACCCGGGAGGCGGCTCGTGCGGTGGTGGCCCAGCTGGAGGGCCAGGTGATGTTCGCCAAGCTGTACAACAACACCGGGCGACTGAGCCCCCTGTGGCAGAACTGCCGGGCCCTGCTCGGCGCGACCGCGGCCCAGGGCGGTGCAAGCTAGCGGCCCAGGGCCGTGACATGGAAGGACCCTGGGCCGTGACATACCCCGGTCTAGGGGCGTGCGGCCTCCGCGGGCCGCAGGCGCCGTACCGGTGCTGTGTGCTCCGCGCCCATGTGGTGCGGGAAGCCGATCCGCAGCACGGCGGCGGCCGCGGCCGCGGCGAGGACCACCAGGGCGGCCAGGAGCAGGGCCTGGTGGTAGCCGTGGCGCAGCAGCGGGGCGACGACCAGAGGGCCCATGATCTGGCCCACGGAGTACCCGGCGGTCAGCAGCGCGACGGAGCGTGGAAAGCGCAGGTGCGCCCCGGTGGCCAGGGACAGGGTGCTGACGCCCAGGAACGTGGCGCCGAACAGCACCGCCGAGCCGAGGGCGGCGGCCGTGCTCCCGGTCACCGCGGGCAGGGCGATGCCGACGGCCTGGACCGTGAGCGCGGTGAGCAGCAGGCCGGGCCGGGACCACCGGCGCCCCAGCCGGGCCCACAGCGCCGCGGACGGTACGGCGGCCAGCCCCACCAGCACCCAGGCGCCGCTGCCGAGCCAGCCGGGGGAGCCCTGGCCGATGGCCGCGACCAGGAAGGTGCCGGCGACGATGTAGCCGACGCCCTCCAGGAAGTAACTGACGAACAGGGCGCCGAACCAGCGGTGGGTCCGGGCCGTCGCCGGGCTTCCGGGCACCGGCGCGGCCGGTGGGTCCTCGGGCCGCAGATTCCACGAGGCCGCGGTCAGCACCAGGGCGAGTGCGGCGGCGGCCCACCAGGCGGCCCGCCAGTCCGCGACCGGCCGCAGGGCCAGCACCAGCAGACCGGACAGCGCGATACCGGCGCCCACACCGCCGAAGGCCCAGCCGGGCAGATGCGCCGGATGGTTCCGCAGATGGTGCAGCAGGGAGGCAGCGGCGACGACGAACACCAGGGCGCTCGCGGCTCCTGCCAGCAGTCGCAGCACGCCCCACAGCGCGGTGCTGTGGGTGAGCGGCATCGCGGCGAGCGTGGCGGTCAGCAGGAGCAGGCAGCCGCGCAGTACGGCGCTCGACCGGACCAGCGCGGGAGCCAGGGTGCCGGCCAGCGCGCCGACGAGATAGCCGGCGTAGTTGGCGGTCGCCAGGTTCGCGCCGGCGGCCGCGGACAGGCCCGCCTGGGTGTGCATCAGGGGCAGGATCGGGGTGTAGACGAAGCGGCCGACGCCCATGCCCGCGGCGAGCGCGGCCCCGGCCCTGGCGGCATGGGTCCAGGCGGATACTTTGGTCATCGGGTGCCGTCGCTCCGGCCCGGGTCGTTGGGGTGGGACTGCAGCGGGGTGACGGTCAGCGTCATCCACGGGCGCAGCGGCAGGGTGCCGAGCACCTTCTCGTGGAGTTCCGCCTCGTCGGTGGCGCACCAGACACCGATGCTGCGCAACTCGCCCACGGGGCGCCACAGCCGGGACAGATGGCCGGTCGCGGCCAGTTCCCCCGCACGGACGGCTTCCGCGGCCCGACGCCGGTCGACCTCCTCCTGGCCCGTGCCCGCGGGGACGGTGGTGGTGATCTCGACCAGGAACTCGCGCACGGTGCGCTCCCTTCGCTCTCGGTACGTTCATCGTGCTCCCGTGGCGGCGCCGATGCCACGACAGGTTGCCTCGCTGTTGAGAGGCGCGACCTAGCACCGCGCGTAGCATGGCGCGCGTGGAACTGCGCCAGCTGAGGTACTTCGTTGCGGTCGCCGAGGAACTGAACTTCGGCCGGGCCGCCGAGCGGCTGCTCATCGCGGGCCCCTCGCTCTCTCAGCAGATCAAGGCGCTCGAACGCGACCTGGGCGTCCGGCTGTTCGACCGGGACCGGCGCTCGGTGTCGCTCACCCCGGCAGGCGCGGCCCTGCTGCCGCACACCCGTGCCCTGCTGGAGCGGGCCGACGACCTCAGGCACCGGGCGGGTCAGCTCTCGGGTTCGCAGTCCGTACGGCTCGGTTACGTCAACTGGCTTCCCCCGGACCTGATGTCGCGGACGGCGCCGGTGGCCCGGGTGCACGTGGACGCCTGGGTCGCGCCCTCCCACACCCAGGCGGCCCGGGTCGCCGACGGCAGTCTGGACCTGGCCGTCTGCTGGGTGCGTACCGAGGACCTCGAACGGCTCGGGCTGCGGGCCCGGCTGCTCGGCGCCGACCGGCTGTACGCGGTGGCCAAGGGCACCGACACGGGCGATCTGCCGGCCCGGGACGCCGACGTCCTCATCGACGACGACATGACCTCCTGGGCCTCCTGGAACGGGTACGCGGAGGAACTGACGCGCGCCGTCGGCGCCCGTGCCGTACGCATCTCCGACGGAGCCGTCACCGGTCCCGCCTTCTTCGAGCACGTCCGCCGCTGCACCCGCCCGGTCATCAACTCGCCCAAGGGCCAGACGGTCCCGCTCCCGTCCGACCTGGTCCGCCGGGAGATCGTCGCGCCGAAGGTGTACTGGACATGGTCCCTGGTCCGCCGGGAGAACGAGGACCGCGCAGGAGTCCTGGCCGTCATGGACGCCCTGTGCGAGGGGGTCGGTGACCTCGGCATCCGCGCCGCGGACGCCTGGCTGCCCGCCGGCGACCCGTACGCACTCCCCGGCTGAGCTGTGCTGGGAGGCAACGCCTCCCAGACGTGAGGAAAAGAGTCCTGGCACCCCGGACCCGCCCGGGCTACCTTCCAAATAGTCGACCGGTCGGCTAGTACCGGTCAGCCACTACGGAGAAGGTCACCATGAGCACGCAGAACCAGAAGGTCGCCATCGTCACCGGTGCCTCGCAGGGCATCGGAGCCGGTCTCGTCGAGGGCTACCGCAAGCTCGGATACGCCGTCGTAGCCACCTCGCGCACCATCGCCCCCGTCGACGACCCGGAGGTGCTGACCGTGCAGGGCGACATCGCCGACCCGGCGACCGCGGAGCGGGTCGTCGCCGCGGCCGTCGAGCGGTTCGGCCGGATCGACACCGTGGTCAACAACGCGGGCATCTTCGTCGCGAAGCCCTTCACCGACTACACGGCCGCCGACTACGCCGCCGTGCGGGGCATCAACATGGACGGCTTCT
Organism: Streptomyces sp. NPDC059224; assembly: GCF_042754285.1. Taxonomy (NCBI): domain Bacteria; kingdom Bacillati; phylum Actinomycetota; class Actinomycetes; order Kitasatosporales; family Streptomycetaceae; genus Streptomyces; species Streptomyces sp. NPDC059224. The sequence continues at coordinate 5,049 of NZ_JBHZAN010000032.1, read as the reverse complement.
TCCACCTCACCCAGAAGGCCCTGCCGCAGCTGCTCGCCCAGGGCGGTGGACACGTCGTCAGCGTCACCACCAGCCTGGTGGACAGCGCGGACGCCCGGGTCCCCTCCGCCCTGGCCTCGCTGACCAAGGGCGGTCTGCAGTCCGCGACCAAGTCCCTGGCGATCGAGTACGCCACCCGTGGCGTCCGGGTCAACGCGGTGTCGCCCGGCACCATCAAGACCCCCATGCACCAGCCGGAGACCCACGAGTTCCTCGCCGCCCTGCACCCGGTGGGCCGGATGGGTGAAGTGAGCGACATCGTCGACGCGGTGCTCTTCCTGGAGACCGCGCCGTTCGTCACCGGAGAGATCCTGCATGTCGACGGCGGCATGAGTGCCGGCCACTGACCGTATTCAGGAACTGACAGCAGGTCACCTCACGTCATCAGGAGCGGACATGACCACCACGACGGGCGACACGGCGATTGTGAGCGGAGTGCTCGACCGATGGAAGGCGGCCGTCGACGCACACCAACCCGAGCGCGTGGCCGCCCAGTTCACCGAGGACGCCGTCTTCCAGGGACTGCATCCCTACAGCGTCGGACGGCAGGGCGTCGCCGAGTACTACGACTCCCAGCCCCTCGGTATGAAGGCCGAATACCGCGTCCTGGAGACCCGGCGGCCCGCGGACGGCGTCGTCCTCGGCTACCTGGCCGTCGAGTTCTCCTTCACCGACCGGCCTCCGCTGGACGTGAAGCTCTCGGTCCTCGTGACCCGAGCGGGGGACGACTGGTACATCAGCCACTACCAGGTCTCCCGCCTCGGCTGAGCGCCTCGCCGCGAGCGTCGCGGCGGGCCGGCGCCGGGGCGTGAAGTGGAGCTGTGGCGGCGGTTAAGAAATCCTCGATGGACCCGGACCGCCCGGGTACGGCAGATTGCTGTGCGATTCCACCCCCCTCCCCGGCCGCGGGACGCTTCGGCGTACCCGCGGCCGGGACCTCACGCACAGGAGCCGTAGCGTTGAAGGCGCTGGTCAAGCAGAAGGCGGAGCCCGGACTGTGGCTCGCGGACGTGCCGGAACCCACGGTCGGCCCGGGTGACGTACTGATCAAGGTGCTGCGGACCGGCATCTGCGGAACCGACCTGCACATCCGGGCCTGGGACGGCTGGGCCCAGCAGGCGATCACCACCCCCTTGGTGCTCGGGCACGAGTTCGTCGGCGAGGTCGTCGGAACCGGCCGCGACGTCGTGGACATCAAGGCCGGTGACCGGGTCAGCGGCGAGGGTCATCTCGTCTGCGGCAAGTGCCGCAACTGCCTTGCCGGGCGGCGCCACCTGTGCCGGGCCACGGTCGGTCTCGGCGTCGGCCGCGACGGCGCGTTCGCCGAGTACGTCGCGCTGCCCGCCACCAACGTCTGGGTCCACCGCGTCCCCGTCGACCTCGACGTGGCCGCGATCTTCGACCCGTTCGGCAACGCCGTGCACACCGCGCTCTCCTTCCCGCTCGTCGGCGAGGACGTCCTGATCACCGGCGCCGGGCCGATCGGTCTCATGGCCGCCGCCGTCGCCCGGCACGCGGGCGCCCGCCACGTGGTGATCACCGACGTCAGCGAGGAGCGCCTCGACCTCGCCCGCAAGATCGGGGTGAGCCTCGCCCTGAACGTGTCGCAGGGCCGGATCGCCGACGGACAGCGGGAGCTGGGGCTGCGCGAGGGCTTCGACATCGGTCTGGAGATGTCCGGCCGCGCCGAGGCGCTGCAGGACATGATCGCCAACATGACGCACGGCGGCCGTATCGCCATGCTCGGCCTGCCCGCCCAGGACTTCCCCGTCGACTGGGCCCGGCTCGTCACCTCGATGATCACCATCAAGGGCATCTACGGCCGTGAGATGTTCGAGACCTGGTACGCGATGTCGGTCCTCCTGGAGGGCGGACTCGACCTTGCCCCCGTGATCACCGGCCGCTACGGGTACCGCGATTTCGAGGCCGCCTTCGCCGACGCCGCCAGCGGGCGGGGCGGCAAGGTCATCCTCGACTGGACCCTCTGACGACAACCAAGGACTGATGATGTTCGACTCCGTGCGCGACGACCTGCGCGCCACCCTCGACGAGATCCGCGCCGCCGGCCTGCACAAGCCCGAGCGGGTCATCGGCAGCCCGCAGTCCGCGACCGTCAACGTGACCGCGGGCGGCCGCCCCGGCGAGGTCCTCAACTTCTGCGCCAACAACTACCTGGGCCTCGCCGACCACCCCGAGGTGATCGCCGCCGCCCACGAGGCCCTGGACCGGTGGGGCTACGGCATGGCCTCCGTCCGCTTCATCTGCGGCACCCAGGAGGTCCACAAGGAGCTGGAGGCGCGCCTCGCCGCGTTCCTCGGCCAGGAGGACACGATCCTCTACTCCTCCTGCTTCGACGCCAACGGCGGGGTCTTCGAGACCCTCCTCGGCGAGGAGGACGCCGTGATCTCCGACGCCCTCAACCATGCCTCGATCATCGACGGCATCCGGCTGTCCAAGGCCCGCCGCTTCCGCTACGCCAACCGTGACCTGGCCGACCTGGAACGCCAGCTGAAGGAGGCACAGGGCGCCCGGCGCCGGCTGGTCGTCACCGACGGCGTCTTCTCCATGGACGGCTACGTGGCGCCGCTGCGCGAGATCTGCGACCTCGCCGACCGCTACGACGCGATGGTCATGGTCGACGACTCGCACGCCGTCGGCTTCGTCGGCCCGTCCGGCCGCGGCACCCCCGAGCTGCACGACGTGAGGGACCGCGTCGACATCATCACCGGCACCCTCGGCAAGGCCCTCGGCGGGGCCTCCGGAGGCTACGTCGCGGCCCGCGCCGAGATCGTCGCCCTGCTCCGCCAGCGCTCCCGCCCCTACCTGTTCTCCAACACCCTCGCCCCGGTGATCGCGGCGGCCTCGCTGAAGGTCCTCGACCTGCTGGAGTCCGCCGACGACCTGCGGGTCCGGCTCGCCGAGAACACCGCGCTCTTCCGCCGCCGGATGACCGAGGAGGGCTTCGACGTCCTTCCGGGCGACCATGCCATCGCCCCGGTGATGATCGGCGACGCGGCCGTGGCCGGCCGGATGGCCGAGCTGCTGCTGGAGCGAGGCGTGTACGTGATCGGCTTCTCGTATCCGGTGGTCCCGCAGGGCCAGGCCCGGATCCGGGTACAGCTGTCCGCGGCCCACTCGACGCAGGACGTGAACCGCGCGGTGGACGCGTTCGTCGCGGCGCGCGCGGAGCTCGCCGACTGAGCCTGCGGGACATATTGCAATAATCAACCCCATGATCGAGGCGCGGCGGCTCCACATCCTCCGTGCGGTGGCCGACCACCGCACCGTGACGGCGGCTGCCGCCGCGCTCTACCTGACCCCGTCGGCCGTCTCGCAACAGCTGGCGGCCCTGGAGCAGGAGACCGGCCACCGCCTGGTCGAGCGCAGCGCCAAGGGCGTACGGCTCACCCCGGCCGGCGAGATCCTGCTCGGCCACACCAACGCGGTCCTCGCCCAGCTGGAGCGGGCCGAGGCCGAACTGGCCGCGTACGGCTCCGGCGAGGCCGGCACGGTCACCGTCGCCGCCTTCGCCACCGGCATCGCCCAGGTGGTCGCCCCGGCCGTGGCGCACCTCGCCCGCACCACCCCCGGCATACGCATCCGTGTCCAGGACGCCGAGGGCGACGCCAGCCTGCCGATGGTCCTGGACCGGCAGGTCGAGGTCGCGGTCGCCGTCGAGTACCGGGGAGCCCCGTCCGCGGACGACCCCCGGCTCACGCACGTCTCCCTGTACGCCGAACCCTTCGACGCGGTCGTCCCGCTCCACCACCGCCTGGCCGGAGCCGCCGAGGTCCCCCTGGCCGAACTGGCCAAGGACCCCTGGATCGGCCCGTATCCCGGCAACCCGTGCCACGACGTGGTCGTCCTGGCCTGCGAGAGCGCCGGTTTCCAGCCCCGCCTCGAACACTCTTCCGATGACTTCCGGGCCGTGGTGGCCCTGGCCTCGGCCGACGCGGGCGTGGCCCTCGTCCCCCGCTCGGCCCTGCGCGGCATGGACCTGGCCGGCGTCGTCGTACGCCCGGTCGACGGCGTCGCCCCGACCCGGCGCGTCTTCGCCGCCGTACGGCGCGGAGCGGAGGACCATCCGCTGATCCGCCCGGTGCTGGACGCGCTGGGCGAGGCGGCCCGGCCGTGAGCCTTCCTTTACGGCGGCGTTTCATATCGGGGATACCGTCCCGCGCATGAAACGCGCCGAACCGCGGACGAGCCGCGTCGAGGCGGCGGCCTCTGGCCGACGTCAGCCGTCGCATCCCGCTCCCGACCCCGTCGACGTCCGCCTCGCCGGACTGCGGGCCGAGCACGGCTGGTCCCTCGGTGAGTTGGCGGAACGCAGCGGGGTGAGCAAGTCCACCCTGTCCCGGGCCGAACGGGCCGAGACCAGCCCCACGACGGCCCTCCTCAACCGGGTCTGCAACGTCTACGGGCGGACCATGTCCCAGCTGCTCAGCGAGGTCGAGGAGGCACCCGTGCCGGTGCTGCGCGCCGCCGAACAGGCGGTCCGGGAGGACCGCGCCGCCGGTTTCGTACGCCGGTCGGTGTCACCGCCGCACGAGGGTCTGCGCGGCGAACTCGTGGAGGGCCGGCTCGCGGCGGGCGCGGACATCGCCTACGACCGCCCGCCGGTACCCGGCCTGGAGCAGCACCTCTGGGTGCTCGCCGGGAGCCTCGCGGTGACCGTGCGGGAGGCCGAGCATGTTCTGGACACCGGCTGCCTGCGTTTGCGGGTGTGGGGGTCGACACGGTTCCGATGCGTCGGGCCGGTGGAGACGCGGTACGTCCTGGCGGTGGTGCGGCCGTGACGGCAGTGCGCCTCGGGGCGGATCAACTGACCCGGCGGGTGGGGGAGTTGGCCGAGCTCCTGACCGACACCGTGAACGGCGGGGCGTCCGTCGGCAACCCCCCGCCCCAAGGGGGCGCAGGACCCCCACCCCGGGGGGCGGGGCCCGCCGAAGCCCCGGCCCCCCCGCCCCGAACCGGGAGGGCCCCCCAAGACAGCGCGGAGCCGGGGCT
>NZ_JBHZAN010000031.1:99418-131694 GCF_042754285.1 Streptomyces sp. NPDC059224 | reverse complement strand
GCTGCCGGCCGGCGTCCCGCGCCGCGGCGGCGGGCGCGGTCACGCCCACGGCCAGCGCGATGGTCGCGGCCGCCGCGAGGAGCGCCCGCCGCCACCGACGGCGAACGGGTCTCGCGGCCTCTGAACGGATCCCATTACCCCGCACTGCGGCCTCCATCCGCCTGAGCAATCACCATCGAACAGACTCAGGCAAAGCCGAACAGTAGGGGGCCACAAGGTTCAACACAATGGGGCGGGAGGACACGGTCGAGGACGGCCGGTTCACTCCCCTGGGGCGGGTCCTCCACTCGCTCCCCACGCCACCAGTGACCGGGCGTCGCTCGTGGCGGCCCGCCGGAAGGTCCGCTCGTACCGCCGTTTCCCGGGGGAACGCACCAGCCGGTCCTCACACTTGTCGCGCAGCGACGCCATCTCCGGTGTGCCGCACGGCGGATGACCGACCGTCCGCCGGAAGCCGGCCGCCGCGCCGAAGGCGTGGCGTCGTGCGCCTGCCGCTCCGGGAAGCGGATGAGGGCCGGCTGGTGTTCGGCGTAGGAGGGCGTCCAGCGCTCGTCCAACGTCGTGCAGGCGTCGCGGAGTTCCAGTGCCGCCCGCCGGGCCTGTTCACCGAGGACACGGCGCGCCGGGCGAGCCGGGTCTTGCCGACCCCGCCCGGCCCGCTGAGCGTGACCAGCCGGTTTCCGCCCATCGCGGCGCCGATCCGGTCGAGCTCCGCCGCCCGGCCGACATCGCACGCCGGCGTGCACACCAGGATGTGGGCATGGCGTGGGACACGATCGAAACACTGCTGTGCGGCCCGTGCGCCCGGTGGTTGCGAGGCGAATGCCGCCGTGCGCACCGGAGTTGACACACCCGAGTGAGGGGGGCTCCGCCGCGCGGCGCGTCCTACTTCCCTTCCGTCTCTTCGCCGCCGTTGTCCGGGCCGGCCGCCAGCCATGCCGAGAGCCAGGGTCCCAGTCCGTACGCGACCGTCCGGTCCGGCTCGCCCTCGGCAGCACCGGGTTCCGGTGCGCCCGGCATCTCTCCCGGGGCAACATCCGTGACGCTCATCGTGCGACGCCCTCCCGATTCCGGCGGGGCGACCGCCACCGCCACCACCAGTGTCGACCGGGCGGGCACGCACGGCATCACCCATGCAGGGGATCTCCGCCGACGGGCTCCGCGGCCGGTGCTCCCGGTCGCCCGGCCACCTCGGCGCCGGTGCCCCGTTCGATCGCCAGCCGGGTCAGCTCGACGCGGGAGTTGATGCCGAGTTTGGCGAAGATGTGCTTCATATGGGTGTTGACGGTGTGTACGGACACGTAGAGCCGGTCGGCGACGGCCCGGTTGGTGAGGCCCTCGACGACCAGCGGGACGAGTTTCCGCTCCGACTCGGTCAGGTCCTCCCACCCCGGAGGGCCGGTCGTGTGGGTCCGTACCGGTGCGGTACGGACGCCGAGCCGCCGCAGGCGCCCCCTGATCCGTTCCTGGTCGCGGCCGGCCCCCGAGGCGGACGTCAGGCGGCCGGCTTCCTCGAAGTACGGGACCGCGGACGCCGTGTCGCCCGCCGCGGCCGTCAGTTCGGCCAGGTCCTCGCAGGCCGCGGCGAGGGCCAGCGGTCTGCCGGTGTTCCGGTAGCCGGCGACGGCGGACTCCAGCGCGCCGGCGTCGTGGTGCAGCAGGCCGTCCACGTGGGCGCGGACGGCCCCGACGACCTGCCGGCTCCCCTCCTGCGCGGCCAGACCGTGCAGGGTCTGCGACACGGCGTGGGCGAGGGACGGGTTCCCCCCGCGGAGCGCCGTGCGCACGATCCCGGGCCAGTGGGACGGGGGCAGGACCAGCAGGCGCGCCGGTTCCCGGCTCACGAAGGCCTCCGCCATTACCGCAGCGGCCACGCCGTGGTCACCCTCGGCGTCCGCCAGACAGGCGCGCGCCAGGGACACCCAGGGACCGTACCGCCGGGTTCGGGTGGCGGCACCGGCCGCGCCGAGATGGTCCCTGGCCCTGGCGAGGTCACCGCGTCTGGTCTCCACGAGTGCCAGGACCGCGCGGGACTGCGGATCCGGGAGGGTGATCTCCAGCTCGCCCGCCACCGCCAGGCTGGCCTCGGCCTCCACGGCCGCGTCGTCCAGGGCTCCCTGTTCGAGGAGCGCGCAGGCGCGGGCGGCGTGCCAGTGGGGCAGTGACCAGCCCAGGCCCAGCGCCTCCGCGTCGCGCTGTCCTTCCCGCAGGACCTGCTGGGCGTCGGCCGGGCGGTCGGTGACGGTCAGGACGGTGGCCAGCCACAGCGCCGCGATCCGCGGGGGCCGCAGATAGAGCGCGACGGGCACGGTGCCGGCGCGCCGGGTGGCCTCCTCGGCGAGTTCGAGGGCGCGGGCCAGCCGGCCGCGGTAGAAGCAGGTCTGGGACTGGAAGACCAGGGCGCTGACCACGACGGCCGGGTCGTCGCTGCCGTGGGAGGCCTCGACCAGCCCGGTCCCGGTCCGCTCGGCGGCGGCGATGTCTCCCAGGTAGACGTGGCCCGTGGCCTTCGTCTTCAGCAGCCGGACCCGCAGGTCGGACGGCAGCCCGGGCAGATCGAGGGCCGTCTCCAGATGGGTCATCGCCGCGGCGTCGTCACCCGCGGCCTGGTGGATCTCGGCGGCCGCCAGCCGCAACCGTGCCTCCTGCGACGGCTGGAGGCCTTCCGGCAGCGACGCGTCGACCAGGTCCAGCGCCTCGTGGAGCCGGCGGGTGCGGCCCAGGTACTCGACGGCGTCGGTCAGCAGCGCGATACGGCGCGGGTCGTGCCGGGGCAGCAGGCCCGCGATCCGCCGGGCCAGGTCCGCCGCCGCGTCGGGCGCCGAGGACGACATGTCCCGTACGGCGGTGGTCAGCGTGGACACGGCCTGGTCGTCGACCGGGCCGCCCGACATCACGACGTGCCAGGCCACCTCCGCGGGGCGTGCCCCGACGGCGCGCAGGCTGTCGGCCGCCTCCCGGTGCAGGGCGGTCCGGACCGCGAGCGGCAGGTTGTCGTGGACCGCCTGCCGGGTGAGGTCGTGGCGGAAGGCCAGCCGCGGGCCGTCGCCCGAGAGCAGTCCGGCGTTCAGGGCCGTGTCGACGCCGGACAGCAGGCTGCCGACCTGTCTGCCCATCATCCGGGCGGCGGTGCCGAGGTCGAATTCACGGCCGAGGACGGAGCCGATCTGGAGCAGGTGCACGGCGTCGTCGGGGAGCCGGTCTATCCGCGCGGCGACACCGCGGCGGAAGGAGACCGGAATGCCGTCCCGCGAAAGGCCGGTCTCGCCCGGCTCCATCCCGGCGACGTCGGAGTCGGCGAAGCCGCGTACCAGCTCGATGGCGAGAAACGGGTTGCCCGCGACGCCGCGCAGAAGCCGGGCCAGCCCGGGTGACGGTGTCGTCCCGAGGACGTCGGACGCGATGTGCTGGAGTTCCCGCTGCGGCAGGGGGCCCAGGGTGAGCCACCGGGCGCCGAGACGTTCGAGGTCCTCCCGGACCCTGGCCACGATCGGCCGCTCGGCGTCCGACCGTACCGCCAGCACCCACAGAATCCGTGCTGCCGCCAGTCGCCCCGGCAGAGTGCGCAGCACGAAGAGCGTGGCCGGATCGGCCCACTGGGCGTCGTCCACGAGGACGGCCACCGGTGCGCGCTGGGCCCGCTCCTCCAGGGCGTCCGCGATGGAGTCCAGGAGCAGGAGCCGCTGGTCGTCCGCGGCCGCGGGAGCCCGGTGGGATCCGTCGGAAGGCTGCAGGGCGGACTGCAGGGCGGCTCCCGCCGCGTACTGGTCGAGTTCGTCGGCCCGTACCGAGACGACGTCGTACCCGGATCGCCGTGCCATCCCGTCCAGCTCGGCGAGGAACCGGCTCTTGCCGACGCCGGCCGTGCCCTCCACGACGACGCAGGCGCCCCGTCCGCCGCGGGCCACGTCCAGTGCCGCACGGGCCGCCGAGATCTCACGGTCCCGTCCCCGCAGGCGCGGCCCGGTCATGGCCCGGTTCCCGCGCCCACCGGCCTCGTCGCCCGCGGGGTCTGTGCTGTGCATGGGAAAAGCATGGCGCACGGTCACATCGGGCCTCAACGCCGGTGCCGCGGTGACCACCGCTTTCACCCGGGTGAAAGCCTCTGCCGCGCCGTCGGCTCACCCCCTCCGGACGCATGCTGCGTGCCATCCGGATCTCATGCCCCTGGAGAGGAGTACGACGTGCGTACAGGCAAGGAGTACCTGGCGGCGCTGAACGACGGCCGCACGGTGTGGGTGGGCGACGAACTCGTCGACAACGTGGCCACGCACCCGAAGACCCGGGCGTACGCCCGGAGTCTCGCGGCCTTCTACGACCTTCACCACCGCCCGGACCTCCAGGACGTCATGACGTTCGTGGACGAGGACGGCGTACGGCGGTCCATGACCTGGTTCCAGCACCGCTCCGCGGACGATCTGCGGCGCAAGCGGGAGTACCTGGAGACGGTGCAGCGCGAAATGGGCGGCGGGGCCGTGCCACGCACACCGGACGTGAACAACTACGTCCTGCTGGCCTACGTCGACGACCCGGAGCCCTGGAGCAGCCAGTCCGTCGGGACCGACGGACGGGACCTCACCAAGGGGCTCCTCGACTTCTGGGACGAGGTGCGCGACGGCGACCTCAACGCGACGCCGGCCTTCGTCGACCCGCAGGCGGACCGCTCACGTGACTCCGCCCAGGCCGAGTCCCCCGCCCTGAGGGTGGTCGCCACCTCGGACGAGGGCATCACCGTACGGGGTGTCAAGGCGATCAGCACCGGCGCGGCCTTCGGCGACTGGATCCACATCGGTGTCTTCTACCGGCCCGGCATCGTCGCGGAGCAGATCATCTACGGGGCGGTGAAGCCCAGCACCCCCGGGGTCACCGTCATCTGCCGCGAGAGCAACGTCCGCGACGGCGAGGACGTGGAGCACCCGCTCGCCTCCCAGGGCGACGAGCTCGACAGCATCATCGTGTTCGAGGATGTGCTCATCCCCTGGAACCGGGTCTTCCACATCGGCAATCCGCAGCACGCGGCGCTGTACCCGCAGCGCGTCTTCGACTGGCTGCACTACCACTCGCTGGTACGGGCGACGGTCAAGGCCGAGCTGATGCTCGGTCTGGCTCTGCTGATCACCGAGCACATCGGCACCTACCAGCTGCCGCCGGTCCAGGCCCGGATAGCCAGGTTCGCCGGTTTCCACCAGTCGCTCAAGGCGCACGTGGTGGGTTCGGAGGCCCAGGGGTTCCACACGCCCGGCGGCACCTTCAAACCGAACGTCCTGATGTTCGACTTCGGGCGGGCGTACTACATCGAGCACATCACCGACATGGTGCACGAGCTCATCGACCTGGCCGGCCGGGCCGCGCTCATCTACCCCACCGAGGGGCAGTGGCAGCGGCCCGAACTCAGGCCGTGGCTGGAGGCCCTGCAGACGGGACCGGTCGGGCGGCCGCACGACCGGCTGAAGATCAGCCGTGTCATCCGCGACATGTTCCTGTCCGACTGGGGCGACCGCATCGGCGTCTTCGAGAACTTCAACGGCACGCCCCTGCTGGCCATCCGTACGCTCACCATGAAGCGCGCCGAGATGTCCCCGAGCGGTGCCATGGCGGACCTCGCGCGCAAGGTCTGCGGTATCGACAGCGTGAGCGACGAGGGGGAGTCCGCGTACCGGGCCCAGGCGAGCTACGCCCGGCACCAGGACGCCCCACGCCAGGAGGTCTAGCACGATCCGCCCGCCGGGCCGGACACCCGGCGGGCCTCGGTCAGGGTCTCCCCCGCAGTCGTCGAAGCGGGTCACAGCACACCGCATTCGCGGGCCCTGGTGACGGCCTCGCTCCTGTCGTGGGCGTCGAGCTTGCGGAAGATCGCGCGTACCTGTGTCTTGACGGTGTTGTGGGACACGTACAGCTCGGAGGCGATCTCACGCAGGGTCAGCGAGCCGGACAGGGCACGCAGTACTCGCCGCTCCCCCAGCGAGAGGTCCTGGGGCCGGGGACCGAACGGTACGACCGCCGGCTCCCCGGCGGCCCGGCCGAGCAGGTCCGCCAGGATGCCGGGCGACTCGCATCCGGCCGCCTCCCGCTCGGCCGCCTCCCGGGCGCCGCGCGCGGCGTGCGTGTCGTGCCGTGCGCTCTCCAGGCGCGTCCGTGTGAGGTGGCACAGCGCGCGTATGTGGGGTTCGCTCGCCGTCCGGGACGAGTCCGCCAGCACCGCTTCCGCATCGGACAGCGCCCGGGCGGCCTCGTCGAGGCGTGCCTCCTCGAGCAGCAGGCCGGCCCGGCCGACGTAGGCGGGCACCGAGACGAGGTGCCGGTCCAGACCGGCTGACGCGATCTCCTGGAGTGCCTCGTCACCGAGGACCGCGGCCCGTTCACGACGCCCGGCCAGCAGGGCGCCCAGGGCCCGCAGCCCCAGGGCGCGGACGAGGGCCAGGCCGTGTCCGGCGGCGTGGGCGTCACGGGTCGCCTCGCCGAGCAGCGCCTCCGCGTCCTCGTACCGGCCGGTCCACAGGAGCGCGGCGCCACGGGCGGTACCGGCCAGGGCACGCCAGGAGGTCAGCGGCCGGGTGCCGGTGACGGCCGACTCGCCGAGCCGGCCGGCGGTCAGTACCTGTCCCGTCAGACAGCAGGCCACCGCGCGGGCGACGGCGGCCGCCTCGCCGACCGTGCCGCCCTCCCCTACGGCCTCGGCTTCCGTCTCCCGTAGCAGGGCAACGTCCAGCCAGCGGATGGCCGTCGCCGGTGTGCCCGCGGCCAGGGCCGTCATCGCCGCCACGACGCACAGGCGCGCGTCGGCGGTCACCGTGCGGCGCGGCAGCAGGTCAAGCCACCGCGAGACGCGCGCCCCGTGGCCCGCCGAGATCTCCTTCTCCCACCCGTCGAGCACCGCCGCGACGGCCGCCGGCTCGTCTCCGCTCCGTGTCCAGTGCCGCACGGCCTCGGTCGTGCGCCCCTGCCGTGCGTACCACTGAGCCGCCGACCGGTGCAGGGCCGCGACGGTGTCCGCGCCCTCGGACGCGAGGACGTCGAGGAGCAGCGCGGCCAGTGCCGGGTGGTGGCGGTACGCCGACGCCTCCGTGGCGACGGGCACCAGCATCTGCACGGTCCGGGCGAGTTCACGCAGCAGGACGCCCGCCCGGTCGCCGGCGAGGGCCTGGCACGGTCCGGCACCGAGTTCGTCGAGCACACTGGTGCGGATCAGGAACCGGCGCTGTTCGGTGGTGAGCCGGTCGAGGACCTCGGTGGCCAGGTACTCGGTGACCGCCCGCCCGCCGCGGGCCCTGCGTCCCTCGACGCCGGCCGCGTCGCCGGCGCGGGCCAGGGCGCGCCCCAGGATGCACAGTCCGGCGGTCCATCCCTCGGTGGCCTCGTACAGTGCGCGCGAGTCGGCCGCGGTGGGGGCGGATCCGAGCAGAGCGGTGAGCACCGACCGTGCCTCCTCAGGAGTGAAGGCCAGGTCGTGCAGGTCGAGTTCGGCGACCAGGCCACGGGCGCGCAGGGCCGGAAGGGGGCCGCCGGGAAGGTGCCGGGTGGACAGGACGACACGGAAACCGTGCGGCAGCCGGGTCAGGAAGTCCCCGAGGGTGCGCTGCGCGTCGGCGTCCGTGACGGTCTCCAGTCCGTCGAGGACCAGGGTGAGCGGTGCCGCCGTGCCCACCGCCGTCAGGAGGGCGGGGAGGGTCTCGTCCAGCCACGAGCCGGCCGTCCACCCGCCCTCGTCGAGGCGGACGGGCAGGTCCGCCCGTACCTGGTGCAGCGCACCCATGATGCCCGACCAGAGCCGTTCCGGGGCGTTGTCGTAGCCGTCCAGGCTGAGCCAGGCGCACGCGCCGCGGGCCGCCGGGTCCCGGTCCCGCCACCACTCGGTCAGCAGCACCGTCTTTCCGGCACCGGCCGGGGCGGAGACCACCACCACGGGCTCCGTCGCCGCGTCGAGCCGGTGCAGCAGCCGCGGGCGCGTCAGCAGATGCGGGGGCTGGGCCGGAGGGCGCAGTTTGAAGGCCGGCACGGAGCTGGTCATGTCACTTCCCCTGGAGTGGGTCGGAACGGGCGGGTGCCCCCGACGTCCGTGGCTCTCCCGCGAGAGCCACGGACGTCGGGGGCGTCGCAGGGTCCATGGACCGCGGTCGCCGCCGCGGCCTAGCGCGAGGCCCTGAGCGCGCCGAAGCCGCCGGCGAAGTGCACCAGCGGCCGGCAGTCCACGCGGTGCGCGCAGTGGCGCACGGCGCCGACGAAGATGGTGTGATCGCCACCGGGGAGCGCCTCGGCGACGTCGCAGACGACGGCCGCGATGGCGTCCTTCAGCACCGGCACACCGTGGTCGTCGAGGGTCTCGACGCCCGCGAACTTGTCCGGCTTGGAGGCGGCGAAGTTCCGCGCCAGGGCTTCGCCGTCCTCGCCGAGCACGTTGACCGCGAACCGGCCGTGCTCCGCGATCGCGGTCCGCGTGTACAGGTGGTTGCCGATGCACACGAGGAGTTGGAGCGGGTCCAGGGAGAGCGCGGAGACGGCACTCGCGGTCATGCCTATGGGTGTGTTTCCGGAGCGTGTGGTGATCACGCTGACACCCGTGACGAGCCGGCCCATCGTGGCCCGGAAATCTACTGCGGTGTCGAGGATTTCGGTCATCGGAGCCTCCGTGTCGGTCGGGGGTGGATGTCGGTGTGCGGTCAGTCCGCGGGGAGGGCTTCGAGGACGAAGGTGCGGCGCAGCAGGGTGTACGGCACGTCGGTCAGGCCGCGGCGGGGACCGGTGCCGGGCTCGTAGGTGTCGTAGGACTCCAGCAGTGACTGCTTGACCCCGAACACCGGGTCCGTGTCGAGGTGCGGGTCGTCGGAGGGGAAGAGCATGGTGGTCACGCGCTGGAATCCCATGGCCTCGATCAGCAGGTGCAGGTGGGCGGGACGCATCAGCGACCTGCCGGTGGCCCTCATGAGTTCACCGACCGGGCCGTCACCGGGGATCGGGTAGCCGGCCGGCCGGATGGAGCGGAAGGCGAAGTGCCCCCTCTCGTCGGTCCGGAACCGTGCCCGCATGGCCGGGTCGGATCTGCCGGGCACCTCCATGTCGTAGTGGCCGTCCGCGTCGCTGTGCCAGACGTCCACGCCGGCGCCGGGCACCGGTGTCCCCTCGCGGTCCACGACCCGTCCCTCGAAGAAGAGCGGGGTGCCGGGCAGGCCGCCGGAGATGTCCGCGGCGTCGGAGTGCCGCGGCCGGTCCTCGCGGAAGTAGGGGCCCAGAACGCTGTTCTGGGTGGCTTCGGCGGAGCGTCGGACGCTCAGGGCGTCGACGAGCATGGTGACGCCCAGCACGTCGGAGAGCAGGATGAACTCCTGGCGCGTCGGTGTGCACATGTGCCCGGTACGCGTCAGATAGGCCACTCCCGCGGCCCATTCCTCCTCGGTCGGTCCGACGTCACGGACGAAGGCGTGGAGGTGCCGGACCAGTGAGCGCAGGATCTCCGCGAGGCGGGGGTCCTGGGTGTCCCGCATGGTCGAGATCACGGCCTCGGTGATGGTGTCGCTGGTCAGATCACGCATGGCGTGCTCCTGTGGTGAGGGGGTGTTCGCCGACGGAGTCGGCCGGGGACGTGGGTGCTGCGGTGGTGTTCAGGGCCTCTCGCCGGCCCAGGCCCGGGTCAGGAGCGCGGTCACCGCTCTCCGTTCCACGGGCCGCGGATTCCAGTAGCCGTCGCGCACGACGAGTTCGGCCGCCCGCTCGATCCCCGACTCGGGCATCCCGAGGTCCCGCAGGGCCCTGGGTGCGCCGAGGCGCCCCGCGAGGTCGAACAGGGCGTCGGCGGGGTCGTCTCCCGGCAGTGCCCGCGCGATGCGGGCCATGGCCTCCCCGGCCGCCGGGGCGTTGTAGGCGACGACGTGGGGCAGGACGACCGTGTGGATCTCGGCGTGCGGCAGCCCGAAGGTGCCGCCCAGCACATGGCAGACCTTGTGGTGCAGGGCCATGCCGACCGTGCCCAGGCAGGTGCCGGCCAGCCAGGCGCCGTACAGCGCGTCGGCCCGTGCCTCCACGTCGTCCGGACGTCGTGCGATCAGGGGCAGCGAGCGGGCGAGGGCGTCGAGTGCCTCACCCGCCATCAGGAACGCGACCGGGTCGCCGTCCCGTGCGTAGAGGGCCTCCACGGCGTGGGCCATGGCGTTGACGCCGCTGACCACCGACACCGCCGCCGGAAGTGTGTGCGTCAGCTCCACGTCGTAGACGACCGTTCTGGGCCGTACGTCCGTCAGCCGCCTGGTGGTCTTGCTGCCGCCCTCGGTCTCGCCGAGGATCGGCGTCATCTCCGACCCGGCGTAGGTGGTGGGCAGCGCCAGCTGCGGGAGACCCGTCCGGGCGGTGATCGCCTTGCCCAGGCCGACGGTCGATCCGCCGCCGACGGCGAGCACCGCGTCGGCCGCCACCGACCGGGCGTGCGCGACCGCCTTCTCGGTGACCTCGACCGGTGTGTGCGGGGCGGCCCCGGTGAAGGTGCCCGCGGCGGCCGCGCCCAGCAGGTCCGCCATCCGTCCTGCCCGGTCCGTCTGGTCGGGCGTGCACAGCACGAGCACCCGACGGCATCCAAGAGCATCTGCCTCTTCTGGGATTCGGCTGCGCGTTCCGCTGCCGAAGACGACCTTGGTGATCTGTCCCCGGTGCACGAATGTCTTCATGAAGATTTCCTCGGTCCTGCAGCGTCTTTTCCTGGATGGCAGGAAGCGTCGCCACGTAATTGACGTGCGTCAACGCAATCCCTGGAAGATGACGGGCCATCCCGCGGGAATACCTTGTTCGCGTGACCCTCCCGGACCCGACGGCCCGTGCGGCGGCTGCGATATCACTCATCTGCGGGATGGCCGGACGGGAGCGGGGCGCTGGACCGTGGGTACGGGCACGGGCCTCGGATTCCCGTAATTCTCGAACAGGTCACCGGGCCCGAAAGAATTCGCATTCATCGCCTGGCCGGAATTATCCCGGCGGGTCGGCGCCACCAAAGGGCGAATAACGCCGACGTCCTCGTCTTGACAGCGCCGGGACGGGTGCCGACGATGGGAAACCATGGAAACCAGCGTGGTTTCGAAAGTTTCCGAGGGTGACGGCCGGCGCGCCGAAGCGATCGTCGAGGCGGCCGGCCGGTTGTTCTTCGCGCCGGGCCTCGCGCCCGTGAGCATGGACGCCCTCGCCCGTGAGCTCGGGATGAGCAAGAAGACGATCTACCGCCACTTCCCGGACAAGCGCGGCCTGCTGGCCGCGGTCCTGGACCGGCGGTTCGCGGCGGTGGAGGCCACGCTGACCGCGGCGGCCGAGAGGGCGCAAGGGCAGCCGTTCGACGTACGGGTGCAGCGGTTCCTGGTCGCCGCGGGCACCGAGCTGGGGCGCCTCGGCGCGGCTCAGCTCGCCACCGGACGCGGCGGCGACCCGGTAGTGCGCAGGTACGTGGAGCAGCGTGTGGACGCGGTGATCTACCGCCGCATCGACGAACTGTTCCGGTACGGGCACCGGCAGGGGCTGCTGCCGGCACCTCCGGAGCTGCTCTACGAGATCACCCGCGGCGCGCTGGAGCGGCTGTTCACCTCCCGGCTGCCGCAGGAGCTGGAGTGGACCGCCGCGGATCTGCTGCGGGCCACCGTGGACACCGTGCTCTACGGGGCGACGCGGCCCGCCGGCACCGGTGCCGGCGGCGAACGACACGGTGCGGCCATCCCGGCCGCCCGTGACGACGACACGGAGGTGCGCCCATGACCGGGACGGGCAGGGTGGCCCTGGTGACGGGTGCCAGCAGCGGGATCGGCGCGGCCACCGCACGGTTGCTCGCCGAGCGGGGCATGCGCGTGGTGGTCAACTACCTCAGCAACACCGAGGCGGCCGAGGAGATCGTGGCCGCCGTCGAGGCGGCCGGCGGCCGGGCCATGGCCGTGCGGGCCGACGTCCGCGAGGTGCCGGCCGTCGAGGACATGGTCGAGCGGGTACGGGAGGCATGGGGCGGCGTGGACGTGCTGGTGCACAACGCGCTCATCCCCTATGCCGTCAAGTCGTTCCAGGACATGACGTGGGACGAGCTGGGCGGCAAGCTCGACGCCGAGATGCACGCGGCGTTCGCGGTCACCAAGGCGGTGCTGCCCGGCATGACCGCACAGGGCTGGGGGCGCATCGTCTACCTGGGTACCGGCCTCAGCCGGAGGCCCCGGGAGGGCATGATCGCCCTGGGGACGTCCAAGGCGGCGCTGGAGCAGTTCGCCCGGTACCTCGCCCAGGAACTGGGCCCGCGGGGCATCACGGTCAACGTCGTCTCGCCCGGACCGGTGGAGACCCGTATCACCGCCGACGTGCTGGACGACGCGACGCGGCGGCGGCAGGTGGCCGCCACCCCCATGGGCCGCCTCGCGCATCCGGCCGACGTGGCCCAGGCGGTCGCCTTCTACGCCGGCGAGGACAACGCCTTCATGACCGGCACCACCGCCGCGGTCAACGGCGGAATGGCCATGTACTGACGCGGTCCCGCCCGCGGCACCGCGCCGTCCCGGGCACACGCCGACGAAACGATCAAGGAAGCGTACTCATGTACACGATCGATCTGGCCTATGTCGGACGGGGCCTGCACGAGGAACTGGTCGCCTACATCGCCGACCAGGAGGACTTCTACTCCGACGAGGGCGTCCATGTCGCCCTGCGCGACGGCTGCACCTGGGACGAGGAGCGGCTGCGCCGGGGCGCCACCATCGGCCTCGGCCGGGCACTGCTGTCCCGGCTGACCGACGGCACGCCCTGGGTCGGGCTCCATGTCAACACCCACCGTCCACTGTTCTGGTTCCTGGCCCGTCCCGGCCTGACCTCCCTGGCCGACCTCGCCGGGCGGCGGCTGGCGGTGCACGCCCCGCACACCGCCCCCGGCTGCTTCACCCGGATCGTGCTGCGCGGGGCCGGGCTCGACCCCGACCGTGACATCCGGACGGTCGTCCGGGCACCCGGCGACTACGGCATGGACCTGCGGCTGCTGCGCGACGGGGAGATCGACGCGGCGCTGGTCGGCAGCACCATGGCCCCGGAGGCGGTGGCCGCCGAGCACGGCTGGCAGGTGCTGGCCTGGATGGGCGACCACTTCCGGATCCCGACCGTGGGGCTGGCCGTCGACACCACCTTCACCGACCCGGACGACCCGTCGGTCCACGCGGTGCTGCGCGCGCACCGACGGGCCCTGAAGGTGATCCGCGAGGACCCGGACACCACCGTGCGGCACATGCGGACGTTCCTCGGCGGCCACACCCCGGACGAGGTCCGGGCCCACTACGACGCCTTCGTCGCTCCGCATTTCACCGTCGACGGTCAGGCCGACCTCGCGATCGGCAAGGCCGCGATCGCCTCGGTCGCCGCCGAACTCGGCGTACCCGCCGCCTTCACCGCGGCCGATTTCTTCCGCACCGCTCCCTGAGAGCCGTCGCACGCATGTCCTGATGTGCGGCCGTCGTGGCACGTTCACCCGTGCGGGTCGGCTGCCGTATCCGCCTAGCGTGGTCTCAGGACGTGCCGGAGGACCTACTGCGCCGAGTCGGGTGCGTCCGCCCCTGGCCGTACGCAATGAGGAAAGAAGGCGATCCGCGTCGTGGCATCGAAATCCCGCGCCGGACAGCCGGTGTCGAATGGGCTGGAATTCGGCCTCAACGAATGGGTTGTCGACGAACAGTACGAGCGGTACCTGCGGGACCCGGGCTCCGTCGACGGGGCCTGGCGGGACCTCTTCGCCGCCCCCGGCCGCGCGGCGGACGGACCCGCCCGTGAGGAGACGGCCACCGTCAGTGCCCGTGCGGAGGAGGCCGCGGTCAAGGCCGTCCGCGTCGCGGCGCTGATCCACGCCTACCGCGTACGCGGGCACCTGATGGCCGAGACGAACCCGCTCACCGACCACCAGGGGGCCACTCCCCCGGAGCTCGACGCGAAGGCGTTCGGGCTCGATGAGCAGGACCTGGACCGGACGTTCGTCGTGGACGACTTCACCGGACGGGAGACGATGACCCTGCGTGAGGTGGTGGACGTCCTCCGCGAGTCCTACTGCCGGAGCGTCGGCGTCCAGTACATGCACATCCAGAGCGCCGAGGAGCGCGACTGGGTCCAGCAGCGGGTCGAGTCGCCCCCGAAGCCGCCGGACCGCGCCGAACAACTGCAGATCCTCTACCGGCTGGGCGCGGCGGAAGCCTTCGAGCGTTTTCTGCACACCAAGTACGTGGGCCAGAAGCGTTACTCGCTCGAAGGCGGCGAGTCGGCGATCGTGCTGCTTGACGCCCTGCTGCACCGCGCCATCGCCCACGGAATGCAGGAAGCCGTCATCGGGATGGCGCACCGCGGGCGGCTCAATGTGCTGGCCAACATCGTCGGCAAGTCCTACCGGGAGATCTTCCACGAGTTCGAGGACGCCGTGGACATCCGCTCGGTCCAGGGATCCGGTGATGTGAAGTACCACCTCGGCGCGGACGGGACCTATCGCGCCCTGAACGGCGGCACCGTCGGCGTCTGCGTCGTGGCGAACCCCTCCCATCTGGAGGTCGTGGGCCCGGTGGCCCAGGGAGTGGTCCGGGCCAGGCAGGAGGTCGCCCCGGACGCCGGCGGCGCCTTCGCGGTGCTGCCCGTCGCCGTCCACGGAGATGCCGCCTTCGCCGGTCAGGGTGTGGTCGGCGAGACGCTGAACATGTCGCTGCTGCCCGGCTATCACACCGGCGGGACGGTTCACCTCGTCATCAACAACCAGCTCGGCTTCACCACCACGCCCGCCCACGGCCGTTCGAGCGCGTACGCCACCGATGTGGCACGGACCATCGAAGCCCCGATCCTGCACGTGAACGGGGACGATCCCGAAGCCGTCGTCCGCGTCGCCCGGTTGGCCTTCGACTACCGGCAGGCCTTCCACAAGGACGTCGTCATCGATCTGATCTGCTACCGGCGCCACGGCCACAGCGAGGTCGACGACCCGTCCATCACGCAGCCGGAGATGTACGACCGTATCGACGCCAGGCCCTCGGTGCGCGAGCTGTACGCCGACGCGCTGGTGCGCCGGGGCGACATCGGCGCGCAGCAGGCGGAAGGTGCCCTGCGGGACTACCGGGAGCGCCTTGAGCACGCCTTCGCCGAGACCCGTCCGACGCAGGCGGCGGGCCTCCCGCCGGAGCACGTGACCGCGCAGGACACCGGGCTCCTGGCCGCGGGCGCCGTGACCACCGCCGTCACGGAGGCGACCGCCCGGCGCGTCGTCGCGTCCCAGACCGACCTGCCGCAGGGCTTCACCGTGCACCCGCGTGTGCTGCCGCAGCTGCGCAGGCGGGCCGCGATGCTGGACGCGGGAACCATCGACTGGGCCACCGCGGAGACCCTCGCCTTCGGCTCCCTGCTGCTGGACGGGGTTCCGGTAAGGCTGGCCGGGCAGGACTCCCGCCGCGGCACGTTCGGACAGCGGCACGCCGTGCTCACCGACCGGCACACCGGCGTGGAGTACACACCGCTCAACTCGCTCGGCGCGCCGGCCGCGGCCTTCACGCCGTACGACTCGATGCTGTCCGAACTGGCCGTGCTGGGCTTCGAGTACGGCTACTCGCTGGCCCGGCCCGAAGCCCTGGTGCTGTGGGAGGCCCAGTTCGGCGACTTCGCCGACGGTGCCCAGACCGTCGTGGACGAGTACATCGCGTCGTCCGAGCAGAAGTGGGGGCAGCGTTCCGGGGTGACCCTGCTGCTGCCGCACGGACTGGAGGGGCAGGGCCCGGACCACTCCTCCGGCAGGATCGAGCGCTTCCTGCAACTGTGCGCGCAGGGGAACATGAGCGTCGCCGTGCCCACCCTGCCCGGCAACTACTTCCATCTGCTCAGGCAGCAGGCGCTCGCGGCTCCGCAGCACAGAAGGCCGCTGGTGGTGTTCACCCCGAAGTCGATGCTGCGGTCGAAGGCGGCCGTCTCCACGCTGACGGAGCTCACCACGGGCACGTTCCGTGCGGTCCTGCCGGACGACACGGCCGACGCCTCCCGGGTCAGGCGTGTGCTGTTGTGCTCGGGCAAGGTCTTCTACGACCTGGACGCCCACCGGCGCGACGCCGGCCTGTCGGACACCGCGATCGTCCGGGTGGAGCGGCTCTACCCCTTCCCGGAGCGGGAACTGGCCGCGGAGCTCGGCCGTTTCCCCGCCGACGCGGAGGTCCGGTGGGTGCAGGAGGAGCCGGAGAACCAGGGAGCCTGGCTCTTCGTGAGCACGCCGCTACGGCGGCTGGCCGACCGTCCCCTCGGCTGCGTCAGCCGGCCGGCGGCGTCGGCCGCGGCCGTGGGCTCCGCCCGGCGGCACGCCGCCGAGCAAGAGGAGCTCGTGGCATCCGCGTTCCGCTGACCACGGGGCACGGACCGGACGGACCGGGTCGCGCGCCACGGCGCGCGACCCGTCACCGCGGGCCCCCTCGACGACACGCGAGGGGGCCGTTCGCCCGGCAGGGCGGTCTCAGCGGCCGGCTCCCGCGGCCCCGCGCAGCGCCGCGGCCGCCTCCGCGGCCTCCGCGGTCACCCGAGCCGCGGCACGGCCGGCGCGTCCGGTCACGCGCCAGGCGATCATGCGGAGTGCCGTGGGCGGCGCCGGCGGAAAGACCCCGAGTTGCCCGAGCATGGTGATGTCGTCGCGCACGGCCTCGTGGCGGACCACCTTGCCGTCGCGCAGACCGAGCACATGGATCTGCTCGACGTCGATCTCCCGCCCGGTGGGCGGTATCGCCTGGTCGAGGGCACCGTCGCGGTAGCGGACGAAGGTACCGGTGTGGCGCCCCTGCATGCGCAGTCGCACCCAGATCTCGTCGTCGCCGAGAGCGGTGCCGAGCACCGGGAAGCGCAGGTCGCTGAAGGCTGAGCGCATCCACGCACCCGAGGCGAGGACCCCGGCCGGGCCGGGCAGCGCGCATGCCGCCGGCGCCACGGCCGCTTCGCGGTTGTGGAACTCCTCGTGGACCACGTCGGCGGCGAGTGCCGGAGCACCTGTCGCGAGGACTTCGAAGAGTCCGTGGGCCAGTTCTGCGGGCTCCATGCCCATGGTGCGGCTGCCTCTCGTCGCATGTGTGGTGGTGACGAGGATTGAGGTTACAGCACACCTAATGAATTCATCGCGATAGAGTGCGATCATGCAGCCCAAGCGGTCCTACGTCTCCCCGCTGCGCGAACAGGCCGCAGCACGGACACGTGAGCTGATCCTGAGCCGGGCGACGGAGCTGTTCGCCGAACGTGGCTACGGGCGGGTCACCGTGGCCGACATCGCCGCGGCCGCGGGAGTGGCCGCCAAGACCGTCTTCGCGAGCGTCGGCAGCAAGAGCGACATCCTGAACCGGATCGTCGACCAGGGCGTGGACGCCTCCGGCTACGCACGGGCGATGGAGGCACTGCTCGCGGAGCGCACCGCCGAGTCGGTACTGCGCACGCTGGCCCGCGGCACACGGGCCGGCAACGAGGGCCAGTTCACCGTGCACGAGGCGATCCGCAAGGCGCTGCCGGTCCACGAGGACGGCGAGGCCCTGTGGGAGCGCGCGACCGCGGACTACCGGGAGGCGCTGCGGACGGCGGCCCGCCATCTGCACACCCTGCCGCCGCCGCCCGTCTACCCGGTGGCGGAGACGGCGGATCTGCTCTGGCACTGGTTCGGCCCCACAGCCTGGCGGTCCCTCGTGGTCGAGAGCGGCTGGACCTGGGACCGCGCCGAGGACGTCCTCTGCCGCACGGCCCTCGCCGCACTTGTGTAGGCGTCCGCACCACGGGGCACCGCATGCGACGCCCGCGGGCGGGCCCGCACAACCCTTCGGCCCGCCGGCGGGTCCCCTGTTCGGCGGCGGAAAACGGGCGGGCGGCGGCCGACGTCAAGCCCACCCGCTCGACCAGGTCTTCGGCGAGTGTGAGGATCCGCACTTCTTCCGGGATTGCGCGGGCCGGGTCCGCGCGCAAGAGTGTTCCAACTGCCCACACCGGCAAGCGAGATCACTGCGTCGTCGGGCACCGCACACCGTGACACCGGCGAAGAGGATGCGATGCGCATGAGCCCCATGCCGTTGAGGGGAATCGCGGTCGCCTCGGCCACCGCGGTCACCGCGGTCGGAAGCGTCGTCGGGGTTGCCTCGGGCAGCAGCGCACAGAGCAACGACGCCCAGGCGGCGACGGCCGACGCCACCCTCCTCGCGGACCTGCCCGCCGGACAGCAGGCACAGGTGCAGACCGTGTCCCTGACACGGCAGGCCGACGCCGTGGCCGTCCAGGCGGACGCGAGCGCCCGCAAGGGCGCCGAGCGGGCCGCCCGGGCGGCGGCGGCCAAGGCCGCGCAGGCCAAGAAGGCCGCGGCCGAGGAGCGCGCAGCGGCCAAGGCCGCCGCCGGCGATCCCACGGCCGGCTTCGCCGTGCAGAGTTCGTACACCGTGGCGCAGCTCAAGGCGATGGCCGCGGAGATCGTGGGCAGCGGTCAGTTCCAGTGCTTCAGCAACATCGTGGACCACGAGTCGACCTGGAACTACCTGGCCGTCAACCCCTCCTCCGGCGCCTACGGACTCGTCCAGGCGCTGCCGGGCTCCAAGATGGCCACCGTCGCCGCCGACTGGCAGACGAACCCGGCCACCCAGATCAAGTGGGGCCTCAACTACATGAACACCACGTACGGCAGCCCCTGCCAGGCCTGGGCCTTCTGGCAGGTCCACCACGCCTACTGACGGCCCGCACCCCTCACCGGGGACCAGCTGGTTCAGGGGCGGTTCACGCGGAAGTGGTAGCAGCCGTATTCGACGGCGCGTACGTGGACCTGGGCGGTCTCCGGATCGGTGAAGGCCTCGGCCAGGGCGTCCTCGAACGCCGCGCGGGGATCGTCGGGGAGTTCCAGCATGCGGCCGCCCGTGATGTGGCCCCGGTGGTCGTAGCGGCGCAGGACGCGCAGGGCGCCGGGGCGTGCCCATGGGTAGCCGGGGTTCTCGCCGGCCGGGCCGCCGCAGTCCTCGGCGTGGATGAAGACAGGCCCCTGTTCGTCGTACGCCCCGGGGTCGGCGTCCGTCTCCGCCGCCCACCGCCGCAGCGGGGCGTAGCAGACCAGGGCGATCCTCTCGCCCCTGGTGCTCGACCGCAGGCAGCAGCGCAGGGGCGCGCCGCCTTCGTCGTCCGTGTACGGACGTGGCGCGTTGCCGGCATCGTCGCGGACGCGGAGTTCGGCGAGGGACGCGGACGGTATGGGCAGGGGAGGAAAGACGAAGGCGGGAGTCATGAGTTCAGCGTGGAGCGGCACGTCGTGAGGCGCTGGCGGAATCCGGACGCCGTCCCGCGCGTCCGCGGATCATGCGTCGAAGGAGCCCTGGGCGCCGCCCCGGCAGGCGTGCGGCAAACCAGGGGCGAACCGGTGCGTGTGCTGGGGCTCGTGAGATGTGCGACGGCGCACTCGTCGAAGCTTTCGCGCCACCTCGCGCTCCGTTAATGCTTCCTCACTCCTGGGCAGAGATTCCACGGTCAGCTCCGCACACCACGGACCACCCCCGCCGACTACGAGCGCGCCTCTGGCGGATCACGCCTCCCGCCGGAGACCATGGCGCCCTGCTCACACGATCGCGACGTACGAGACGTCGTCCCGGACGACCGGCGCCATCAGCTTCGCACGATCTTCGGGCCGCACGGCGTGCGGTCACCCGAACCGCTCTCCCCGCTCACGGTCCCCCCACACGGGGCCGGGTCCCCTACGAGGAGTTGCCGAAATGTCCCATGATTCACCCGAGTTACCCTCGGACCGGCCCCCGTACGACCAGTTCCTCGACAACCACTTCCCGCCCGAAGGTTCCGCGTCCCACCCCTCCGCGTACGAACCTTCCGCGTACGGCCTCGCCCCGCACGACCCCTCCGCGCACGACCGGCCGTCGTACGACCGGCCTTCGCCTTCCTGGTCGACCGGTCAGGAGGAGCTCTCCGGCGTGAGTCCGCCGGACCCGCACTCCGGCGCCCACCGCACCCTGCGCCTGCTGCGGCGCGCCTACCGCTGGCAACGGCGGGTGGCGACCTTCACCGCGCTCGGCTACTTCGCCGCCTTCCTCACCCTGACCGTCAAGGCGCCGTCCCTGATGGCCCGCCCCGGCCCCGGCGGCCTGCCCACCGGGCTGGTCCTGGCCCTCGTCCAGATCCCCGTCACCTGGCTCGCGGTCTTCCTCTACGAGGCCGCCGCGCACCGCTTCGTGGATCCCCTGGCGCGCCACGCCCGCCGCCAGATGCGGGTGGCCGTCGCGGACCGGGAGCAGTCGCCATGACCGAGTTCAGCGGCTCCGCCCAGTCCTGGTCGCTCATCGCGTTCTGCACGGTCGTCGCCCTCACCCTGCTGCTGTGCGTGCTCACCGGCCCCGAGGCGGACGACCTCGCCGAGTTCTACACCGGCTACCGGTCCCTCTCGCCGATACGCAACGGACTCGCCGTCGCCGGCGACTACATCTCCGCCGCCACCGTCCTCACCATCGGGGGGATCATCGCCCTGTGCGGCTACGACGGCATCGTCCTGGCCCTGAGCGCCCTGCTGTCCCTGTTGTTGCTGATGTTCCTGCTGGCCGAACCCCTCCACAACACCGGCCGCTACACCATGGGCGACGCGCTGGCCCAGCGTCACCCGGCCCGGTCGGTACGCGTGACGGCCTGCCTGGTCACCCTTGCCGCGCTCGTCCCGATGATGGTCGTACAGCTCGCCGGTGTCGGTGAACTCCTCGCGTACGTTCTCGGCTTCACCGATCCCGGCATGAAGAACGGGTGCGTGGCCGGGGCCGGCGTCCTCATGATCACTTATGCGGCGCTGGGCGGGATGCCGGGTACCGCACTGGTCCAGATCATCAAGACCGTGGTGCTGCTCGGCTCCGGACTGGTGGTGAGCGTCCTGATCCTGCGCCTGTTCGACTGGCAGCCCCAGGCGCTGTTCCACGCGGCGGCCGGGCAGAGCGGAGCGGGGCCCGCCTATCTGAAGTGGGGCCTGCAGTACTCCAGCAGCCCGCATCCCGCGCTGGACATGGCCAGCACCCAGTGCGCGATCGTGCTCGGCGGTGCCAGCCTGCCCCATGTCACCATGCGGATGTACACCGCCGGCACCCCGCGTCAGGTCCGCCGCGCGATGTCCTGGGCGGTCTCCTCGGTGACCCTGTTCATCCTGATGCTCACACTGATCTGCATGGGCGCGACCGCACTCGTCGGTCACGAACGTGTCGCCGCGGCCGACGCGCACGGCACGACCGCCTATCTCCTGGGCGCACGCGCCGCGTTCGGAACCAGTCTGTCGCGGCCGGAGAGCCTGCTCTTCGCCACCGTCACCACCGCCGTCTTCCTCACCCTCCTCGCCTCCGTCGCCAGCATGACGCTCGCCTGCGCCAACACCCTCGCCCACGACCTGACCGCGTCCCGCGCCCGTCCCCCGGCGCCGGCCCGGGAACTGGCCCTCGCCCGGTTCAGCGCCCTGGCGGTGGGCATCCCCACCATCCTGCTGGCCGTCCTCGCCCAGCACCGCAGCCTTCAGCCGCTGGCGACCGTCTCCTTCACCCTCGGCGCCTCGGCCATCGCCCCCGCGCTCCTCTACACCCTCTTCTGGCGCCGCTACACGCGCGCCGCGCTCCTGGCCACCCTCGTCGTGGGCTCCCTGAGCGTCCTCGTCCTGGCCCCCGGCACCACCCTGGTCTCGGGGACACCGCTGTCCGCCTTCCCGGAGGCGGACTTCACCTGGTTCCCCTACAACACGACCGCGCTCGTCTCCGTACCGGCGGGTTTCCTGGCCGGCTGGCTCACCACCGTCCTGTCCGGGCGACGGGCCACCACCCGAGAACGCAACCGGTACGAATCCCACGAACACCACCTCCTCACCGGCCCGCCCCCGCACCACTCGCCCAGGTAGCACCGGACACGGCGGGAAGGGGCGTCCCCGCCGGGGACGCCCCTTCCTTTCACCGCCCTCCGGAACCTACTGGATGTTGATCTTGAAGGTGCTGGTCGTGTTCTTGACGTCCTGCGCGTTGCCGCTCATCCGCAGGTTGCGGAAGGTGGCCTCGCCGACCGCCGGCCCCTGGCCGGGCTCGGGCAGTTCGTTGGCCCAGATCCCGAAGCCGGACTTGGCGTCGAAGGCGTCACCGCTCTTCTTGGAGTTGGTGATGGAGATGTCGGTGAAGACGGTGTCCTTCACCGGGAACTGCGGCTGGCCGCCGACGTAGTTGGTCTGGAACATCACGCCTCCGTAGGTGGAGTCGTCGATGTCGACGTCGTTGACCCTGATGCCCTGGAAGACCTTCGAGGCGGAGAACGCCCAGATGGCGGGGAAGACCTGGGAGCCCCAGAAGTGGCCGCCCGTCCGGTCCAGGGAGACGTTCTCGATCGTCGTCGGATCGGTGCCGAAGCCGTTCATCGGGTAACCGAAGTCCAGCGAGGAGATCGTGATGCCGGAGTAGACGAGGGTGTCGGCGACCCGGATGTTGCGGAAGGTGTTGTCGTAGCCGCCGTACACGGCGAGGCCCGCGGCCCGCCAGGTGAGCGTGGACGTCAGGTTCTCGTAGAGGTTGTTCTTCTCGTCGGCTCCGCCGGCGTCGATGGCCGAGAAGAGCGCGAAGCTGTCGTCGCCCGTGGCACGGGCGTCGTTGTTGACCACGTGGTTGTCCGTGGAGCCGTTCGTCATGTTGATGCCGTCGGCGAACGTGTCACGGATGCGGGTGTTCGAGATGGTCATGTTGTCGGTGTTGGCACCCCAGTAGAGGCACACCATGTGCTCGGCCCAGATGTTGTCGATGGTGATGTTCGAGACGTTGGAGAAGTCGAACACCTTGCCCGGGCCGTCGATCCGGGACGTGTAGTTGCCGAAGTAGGCGAAGCCGGAGAAGGTCGAACCGTTCGCGGTGGCCTCGGCCCGGAAGCCCACGTCCGTGTTCTCCTGCGAGGAGGGGGCGCGGAAGCGGGTGAACCAGGGCCCGGCCCCGACGACCTTGACCGCCTTGCCGTAGACCTGGAACTTGCTGGAGGTCTCGTAGTCGCCGGCGGGCAGGTAGACGCCGACGAGCTTGCCGGTGGTGTCCATGCGCACCTTGTCGAGGGCGTTCTGGACGTCCTGGTGCGTGAAGCCGGCCGGGACCGTGTAGGCGGCCGGGTCCGGGTTAGGGATCTGCGTGGCCTGTTCGAGGTTGATGAAGTCGATGGCGTAGGTGGAGGTGTTGGCCGCGTCCTTCTGGAGGCGGATCTTGGAGCCGGCCGGCACGGTCTTGCCGAGCAGCAGGTTGGCCTCGTCGTAGATGTGGCGCTGGGCACCGGAGCCGGGCGAGTTGCCGGGCGCGGTCTCGTTGCCGTAGAGCCAGGCGTACTTCGAGGTGAGGTCGATGGCCTTGAGGAACTGGCCGTCGACGTAGACGTTCAGGGTGGTGTTGGTGCCGTCCGGGACGGAGAAGCGGGTGACCAGGGTGTTGGTCGCCGCGCGGGTGGTCCACTCGACGTACTGGCCGGTGCTGTTCAGCGTGACCGCCTTGCGGCCGCTCGCCTCGCCGGCGATGTCGCCGATGGTGCGGTTCGGACCGACGACCGTGGCGCCGCCGCCGACCGTGCCGTCCTCGGCCTCGTACATGTCGTACGGCATGTCCGCGCCGCGGCCGACGAACAGGGGCTGCGTGGTGGTGTTGTTGGTGCGCTTGACCGGCAGTTCGTTGGCGTCGTCGGCGATGACCGTCTTGACGGTGTACTTGCCGTTGACGGCCGTCCACGAGCCGAGCGAGATCGGTGCGGTCGTCTGACCGGAGGAGATCGCACCGTTGTAGGAACCGCTGAGCGTCCTGACCGTGGCGCCGTTCGCGTCCTGGACGGTCAGGGTGACCCCGTGGGCGCCGGAGGCCGAGGCCACGGTCCCCTGGTTCTTGAGGGCGACGGTGAAGGCGACCGCGTCGCCCGCCGAGGCGCTGGACGGCGTCCAGGCGACCGGCGCCGCCACCAGGTCCGAGCTGGAGACCGGCTTGACGACCAGGGCGTCCGAGCGGGAGAAGACGTTGTTCGCCTCGTTCTGCTCGATGACCTTGTTCGACGGGTCCACCTCGGCGCCCAGCGGGTAACTGCCGGCGTCCCGGCTGCCGATGCTCGCGGTGACCGCCGCCGACGCGCCGCCCGCGAGGGCGGGCACGTCCGCGGTGGCGGCCTTGGTGCCGCCGAGCGTGAAGTTCAGGTCGGTGGCCTTGGACGCCCTGCTGCCGCTGTTGGTGACGGTCGCCGTCAGGCTGACGGCGTCCGACTCGACCGGGGCGGACGGCGAGTTGGTGATCCCGGTGACCTTGAGGTCCGGGTTGGCGGCCGGGGTGCCGATGACCTGTACCTCGGCCACCTGCGCGCCCGGGGCGCCGGTGTTGGAGGTGAACTTGAGCTGGATGTCGGCGGCGGCGCCGGAGACCGGGATGGTCACCGTGTTGCCGGTCGCCGGGTTGAACGTGTAGTCCTTCGCCGCGGCGAGGCTGGTGAAGGCCGTGGCGTCCTGGTCGCGGCCGAGCACCTGGATGTTCTGGGTGCGGGTGGACCAGGCGGCGTCCGGGTTGAGCCTGACGACGACCCGGCCGAGGTCGGCGTTGGCGCCCAGCTTGGTGGTGAGGGTGGCCGGATAGGCACCGCCCGCGCTCTCCCAGTAGGTACCGACCTGGCCGTCGTTGGCGTTGGCGGCGACGTAGGTGAAGGTGTACGAGGAGGCCTCGACGGGCTTGCCCTGGGCGAGGTCGGAGCCGGCCCCGGAGCCGGGCCGGGTGACGCTGTTGCTCGCCACCGACACGTTGCCGGCGGCGTCCTTCGCCTTCACGTAGTAGGTGACCGTGGCCGTCGCCGACGGGGTGTCGGTGTACGTCGTGACGTTGCCCGCCACGGACTTGACGAGCTGGTCGTTGGCATAGACGTCGTAGCCGGTGACCTGGACGTTGTCGCTGGACGCCTGCCAGGTGAGCTTCACGTCACTGCCGGACTGGGTGTAGGCGAGGCTGCCGGGCGCCGTGGGGGCCTGGGTGTCGCCGCTCGCGCCCTTGCGGGTGACGCTGTTGCTGTTGGCGGAGACGTTGCCCGCCGCGTCCTTGGCCCGCACGAAGTAGGTGATGTCGCTGCCGGCCGGCTGGGTGTCCGTGTAGGTCAGGACGTTCCCGGCGACGCTCGACCGCAACTGGCCGTTGGCGTAGACGTCGTATCCGGTGACGGCGGTGTCGTCGGTGGCCGCGCTCCAGGTCAGTTTGATCTGGCCGGTGGCGGGCTCGGTGTAGGCCAGGTCGGCCGGGGCGGTGGGCGCCTGGGTGTCGCCGGTCGCCGGTCCGTAGACCTCCAGCTCGGACGCCTGCCCCGCGGGCCAGCCGCTGTTGGCGGTGAACAGCGCGCGCACGTACCGGGTGGTGGTCGTGTCGAAGGTGATGGTCGCCGACTGGTCGTTCGAACTGTCGAAGGTGTACGCCTTGGAGGCCGTCAGGTCGGTGAAGTTCTGGTTGTCGGTCGAGCCCTGGATCTTGAGGGTCTGGCTGCGGCTCGGCCAGCCGCTGGGCAGCCGCAGCGTCACCTGGTTGACCTTGACCGACGAGCCGAGGTCGACCTGGAGCCACTGCGGGAAGGAGTTGTTCGTGCTCTCCCAGTAGGTGTTGCGGTTGCCGTCACCGGCGTTGGCGGCGCCGTAGACGTCGGCGTGGCCGCTCTCGCTGAAGGGCTTGCCCTGGGCGAGGTTGGGGGTCGAGGCGGCTGCCGTGAGGACCTGCATCTCGGCGAGCTGGGCGGTCCCGGCGACCGAGTTGGCGCTGAAGTCGGCCCGGACGTAGCGGGCGAGGGTCGCGGGGACCGAGACCTTCACCGTGTTGTCGTTGCCGGGGCTGAAGACGTACTGCGCCGACGACTTGAGGGTGGCGAAGCTCGTCCCGTCGGCGCTGACCTGGAGGGCCAGGGTCTGCTTGCGGGTCTGCCACTTCTCGGGCAGCCGCAGCACGACCTGCCGGACGCGCTCGGTCCGGCCGAGGTCGGTCTGGATCCACTGGGCGGACTTCTTTCCGGCCTGCCAGTAGGTGTCGGTGTCGCCGTCGGTGACATTGGCTGCCGCGTGGGCGGCGCGGGCACTGCCCGCCCTGGTCCTGGCGTCCGCGGCGGCGTTCGGCCCGCCGGCCGCGTGCGCGCCGACGGCGGGCAGGCCCAGAACCATCACGGCGGAGGCGAGCACAGCGGTCGCTGCGCGCCGTCTGAGGGATCTCGGCTTGTGTCGAGTCATGCGGGGGTCGCTTTCTGCGGAGGCTCGCACACCGAGGGGGCGGCGAGGGCGGCTCGTTCCTGGCGGAGTGGGGCAGAAAGGTGCGGGGCACGCACGGATTCGTGCGCAGAATATTGCGTTGTTTCATCGAAATATTGCAGAGTCCTGTGAGCCGGTCCACAGGCAGGACGACACAAGTTTCACCAGAAACGCTCATGACATGGCGACACCGGTGGTCAAAGATCGGTCAAACGGCATGCATTCAGGCGTACTTCACACCACCGGACACCCCGGCCCGCCACTCAGACGTACGCACCGCACTTGCGTCACCAAACCGCAAGTGAACGCAAGCCGCGCAAATTCTTGCGCGGCTTGCGTCGGATTCCTACACGGCGAGTCCGGGTTCCGCACGGGCGAAGAAGGCGGCCAGCTCGTGGGGGTTCTTGGTGTAGACGTCGATCTTCCGCACCAGCCCGTCCTCGACGTCGTGGATCTCGACCATGGTCAGCGCGAACCGCTCACCGGTCGTGTGCGCGGTGAGCGTGCCGGTGAGCACTCCGACGACGCCGGCCGGCCCCTCGAAGACCTCGGCCTTCGTGATGGCTACCGCCGCGTGGCGCATCATCGCGCCCAGGACCGACCGCACGAACACCTCACGGCCCTGGTGCACACCGCCGTAGGGCAGTGGGGCCGGCTCGTCGACGACCACCTCGGGGGCCAGGCGCGCCAGGACACCCGCCACATCGCCCCGGCCCAACGCCTCGTACAGGCCGCCCACCACGTCGGTGGCGGTCTCGGTCGCCGTCCTGGTCCGGTCGCTGTCCATCGCGTATCCCCTCGGGTCCTCTCGGTGCCCCGACGGGTTCGGGGCACACCCCATGCAACCCCTGCCCGCGGTCACGGAGGAGCCCCTGCCGTGAGGGGTACCGGCAGGGACCCCCATTCCGCACCGCGCCTGCCTACGCTGGCCGCATGGACAACCGGGACGCGGTCAGCGCCTTCCTCCGCTCACGCCGCGAGAAGATCACCCCGGAGCAGGCGGGGCTTCCGGTCTACGGCCGGCGGCGGGTGCCCGGACTGCGCCGGGGCGAGGTCGCCGCGCTCGCCGGGGTGAGCGTCGAGTACTACACACGCCTGGAACGCGGCAGCCTGAGAGGAGTCTCCGACAGTGTGCTGGACGCGCTCGCCCACGCGTTGCGGCTCGACGACACCGAGCGCACGTACCTCTACGACCTCGCCCGCGCCGCCGGACCGGCCCCCGGCGCCCGGTCACGGCAGCGGACGGTCCGGCAGACGGTGCGTCCGAGCGTGCTGCGGATCCTGGAAGGCATGCCGGGGCTGCCGGCGTACGTGATGAACGACCGGCTCGACACCCTGGCCGCCAACGAGTTGGGCCGGGCCCTGTACGCGCCGATGTACGCCGACCCGGCCTGCCGGGGCAACGTCGCCCGGTTCGCGTTCCTCAACTCCGAGGCCAGGCGGTTCTACAAGGACTGGGAGCTGATGGCACGCTTCGCGGTGGGTGCGCTGCGCGTCGAGGCGGGCAGGAACCCCTACGACCCCGAGCTGTCCCATCTGATCGGTGAACTGTCCACCCGCAGCGACCCGTTCCGGGTCATGTGGGGATCGCACGACGTCCATGTGTTCCGCCGGAGCACCAAGCGGCTGGTCCATCCCCTGGTCGGCGACCTCGAACTCGACCAGGAGACCATGGCGTTGCCCGACGAGAGCGGCCTGAGCGTGGTCGTCTACAGCGCGCGCCGGGACACGCCCGCCCAGGACGCCCTCACCCTCCTCGCCGGCTGGAGCGCCGGCACCGGGCAGGACCGGGCGGCGGACTCCGCCGGCAGCCCTCCGTCCGCGCGGCCCTGACCTCTCCCGGAAGCCGGACTGTGCACAGCGCACGCTCCAAGCCGACTACCGGCGGCCGACGTCGCGGGGCACCTCGGGCGGCCGCCACGGCGCGCCGGCCCCACTCGCCGTCCGGCTCGGCGCCAGACCCGAAGAGTTGTCGACTTCGCAGGTCAACAGTCATATTCTGACGCGCCATCGGCTATCCGCAGGACACCGCGGCATCTGAGAATGCCGTCTGCTCCCCGGACGGCGGCCACCCTTCGTTCACGTGTCCGTCGCCGCGGACCGGCTTGCTGTGGAGCGAAGTTATATAGACAACTTTGCTCACCTGGGCGTCGTCACGACGGCGTCCGGGGCGGAGAGGACCCAACACCGTGCAACCCCTCTCACAGGTCGCCGAGGCCGGAAGCAGCATCAGCATCGGCTCCCCGACGTCCCCGCACCGCGGCGACAGAGTGACCTTCGACTGGGCCACCGACGCGCCCGATCCCAAGAACTGGATCGGCGTCTACGACGGTGACCGGCAGCCCGGCAGCGGCGGTGGCTCGCTCGTCTGGGCGTACGTCCCCGGCACCTCCGGGCAGATCACCCTCGACACCTCCGGGCTCGGCGCCGGGCCGTACACCGCCTACCTGCTGGCCGAGGACGGCTACGACGTCCTCGCCCGGACGGCGCCCTTCACCTTCGCCGGGACGGCCACCGGCGACTCGATCGAACTGACGACGCCGGATCCGCACGAGGGCGACAAGGTCTCCTTCCACTGGACGACCGCCACGCCCGACGCGAAGAACTGGATCGGCGTCTACGACGGCGACCGGCGGCCCGGCAACGGCTCCTCCCTCAGCTGGGCGTACACCCCCGCCGCCACCGGTGACATCACGCTCGACACCTCCGGTCTCGCCGCCGGGCAGTACACCGGCTATCTGCTGGCCAAGGACGGCTACGACGTCCTCGCCCGGACCGAGCCGTTCAGCTTCGCGGTCCGCCCGGTGATCCCCCGTCCGCACGCGGCCGTGGACGCCGTGACCACCGCCGCGCAGACCGCGGGCACGTCCTTCTCGGTGTCCCTGGGCGGCCTGTGGATCAGACCGGAGGGCAATGCCGCGGGGAGCCCGTCCTTCCGGCGCACGTCCGGTGACGCGTGGCTGTCGGTGACCGCGGACGGCACCGTCAGCGGCAGGGTCCCCGTCCTCGGACGGCGCACGACCGGCCGGGTGGTGGTCTCCGTCACCGACAGCGCCGTGGGCGGTGACACCGTGACCGTCCAGGTGCCGGTACGCGGCTCCCGGGACCGGCTCCGGCTCAAGGTGGCCACGCTGAACCTCTGGGACGGCGGCAGCCACGTCGAGGGGTTCCTGGAGAAGCAGGTGCGGCTGGTTCTCACCCAGGACCTGGACGTCGTCACGCTGCAGGAATGCGGTGCCAAGGGTGCCACCGACCTCGCCGCGGCGCTCGGCTGGCACGCGCACCAGGCCGGTGGGCTCGGCATCGTGAGCCGGCATCCGCTCACCGACGCCGTGGCCCCGACCGCCGCGCTGCCCGCCGCCGCGGCGACGCTGCGCCTGCCCGGCGACCGCGCGGTGCGGGTGTGGGCGGCCCAGTTGGACGAGGCCGGCTACGGCCCCTACGCGCTGCTGGCGGGCAGGACCGCCGCGCAGGTCGAGGCCTCGGAGCGGGAGACGGCACGTTACGCGCAGGCCAGGGCGCTGGTGGCGGCGATGCGGCCGGACCTCGCGTCCCGTACCCCCGTCGTGCTGGCCGCCGGTCTCGCCTCGCCCTCGCACCACGACTGGACGGACCGGACCACGTCCGCGCACCAGGGTGCCGGCCGGGTGCGCTGGCCGGTCACCGAGGTCCTGGAGGCGGCCGGTCTGACCGATGCCTACCGCGAGGTCCACTCCAGCCCGGTGCGGGCCCCCGGCATCACCTGGTCCCCCGTCAGACCGCGGCGCGAGGACGGCGGTGCGGAACCGCAGGACCGGATCGACCAGATCCAGTACGCGGGCAAGCTGCGGGTGCTGGAGGCCCACAGCCTGGTCACCGGCTGGCCGCGGCCGGTGCCGGACACCGCCGCGAACGGCTGGCCCTCCGACCACGCGGCCGCCGTCGTCACCTTCTCCCTGTCCCGTCGCGGCTGACCCGAACGACCCGAAGGAATTCATCCCATGACCGAGATCAGCCGCCGCACGTTCATCGGCACCACCGCCGCCACGGCCGCCGTCGCCGCCACCGCCGGGCTGCCCGGCACCGCGGAGGCGGCCGGGCGCGACACGCGCGGCAGCATCGCCGACGTCAGACATGTGGTGATCCTGATGCAGGAGAACCGCAGCTTCGACCACTACTTCGGCACCCTGAGCGGCGTCCGGGGCTTCGGCGACCGGCAGGCCAGCGTGCTGGCGAACGGCGACCCGGTGTTCCGCCAGCCCGACCGGGGCCGCAAGGAGGGCTATCTGCTGCCCTTCCGCATGGACACCACCAAGTACAACGCGCAGAACGCCGGGGGTCTCCCGCACGACTGGGACACCGGGCACACCGCCGTCGACGGCGGCGCCATGGACAAGTGGGTGTCCGCCAAGGGCGAGCGGACCATGGGGTACTTCACCCGCGAGGACATCCCCTACCAGTACGCGCTGGCCGACGCCTTCACCCTCTGCGACGGCTACCACTGTTCGCTCAACGGCCCCACCGACCCCAACCGCCTCTACCTGTGGACCGGCACCGCGGGCCCCGGCGTCGACGGCACCACGGGCCCGTGGACCGACAACACCCCGGTCACCGACAACCCGGTGGCGGACTGGACGACGTACGCCGAACGCCTGGAGCAGGCCGGCGTCACCTGGCGCGTGTACCACAACCCCGACGGCTCCGACGACCGGTACGGCGACTACGACGACAACGCGCTGTCGTACTTCAAGCAGTTCCACGCGTTCCCCAAGGACGACCCGCGCTACGTCAACGCGATGACCAAGTTCGACCTCACGGCGTTCGACCGGCACTGCAAGGACGGCACCCTGCCCACCGTCTCCTGGCTGGTGGCGCCGTACCTGTTCTGCGAACACCCGGCGGCCAGCCCCGACTACGGCGCGCACTGGGTGAACACCGCGCTCCAGTCGCTGTTCGCCAACCCCGAGGTGTGGAGGCACACCGTCTTCCTGCTCATGTACGACGAGAACGACGGGTACTTCGACCACGTCGTCCCGCCGTCCCCCGAGCCGGGCACCAAGGACGAGTTCGCGGGCGGCAAGCCGATCGGGCTGGGCAGCCGGGTGCCGCTGTGGGCGGTCTCGCCGTGGTCCCGCGGCGGCT
This sequence comes from Streptomyces sp. NPDC059224, assembly GCF_042754285.1. Classification (NCBI taxonomy): domain Bacteria; kingdom Bacillati; phylum Actinomycetota; class Actinomycetes; order Kitasatosporales; family Streptomycetaceae; genus Streptomyces; species Streptomyces sp. NPDC059224. The sequence continues at coordinate 100,364 of NZ_JBHZAN010000031.1, read as the reverse complement.
GGGTCAACTCGCAGGTCTTCGACCACACGTCGGTGCTGCGGTTCCTGGAGCAGGTCACCGGGGTGCGCGAGCCCAACATCTCCGACTGGCGGCGCACCGTCTGCGGCGACCTCACCAGCTGCTTCGACTTCACCCGCCCCGACTACAGCATCCCGAGACTGCCGGACACCGTCGCGCTGATGGCGAAGGCCGACGCGGCCGGCGCGCTGCCCGCGGTGCGGATACCCGACCAGCAGTCCATGCCCGTGCAGGAGCCCGGGCAGCGCCCGCACCGCCCGCTGCCGTACCGCCCGTGGGCCGATGTCACCGTCGACCGCACCACCGGCAAGGTCACCTGCACGCTCACCAACGACGGCACCGTCGGCTTCCACTTCACCGTGCTGCCGAACGTCGAACCGCCCTTCACCGGTGTGCCGTTCACGGTTCCGCCGCACTCCTCGCGCACCTACGTGTGGGATGCCGCCGCGACCGACGGCCGCTACGACTTCTCGGTGCACGGCGCGGACGGGTTCGTCCGCCGCTTCGCCGGGACGGTGGTGCGCGACGGCCAGGACGACGTGGCGGTGCCGTCCGTCCTTGCCGCACTGACGCACGCGACACGCCCCCAGGACGCCAGGATCGAACTGGAGCTGCGCAACGGCGGCGGCACCGAGGTGGCGTTCACCGTCACGCCGAACGACTTCGCCGGCACGGAGCAGACCGTGTGGGTCAAGGCGGGCGGCCACTCCCGGCTGACCTGGCACACCGACGAGGGCCGCTACGACATCACCGTCACCGCGGCGACCGGGACGCGGTTCGCCCAGCGGTACGCGGGGACCGTGCACGCGGTCTGAGCCGTGCGCGAAGTGGCCGGGGCCGGGACCCGGGGGGGGGGGGGGCCCGGGGGGACGCCGCCCCCCCCCCCCCGCGACCCCCCACCCCCCCCCCCCCCCCCACACCCCCCCAC
>NZ_JBHZAN010000031.1:0-99410 GCF_042754285.1 Streptomyces sp. NPDC059224 | reverse complement strand
CCGGTGTCGGTGCGCGCGTGCACCGCGGGGTCGCGGGGGGCCTGGCACCCGGGGCCCGCCGCTGCGGCCGGGCGCCCGCTCCCCGAGGGGGGGCGGGCGCCCCCCCCGGCCCTGTTCCCCGAACGGCTCAGGCCGGCGGGTGGATCGCGGCGATGCCGGTCAGGACGAAGTCGATCCCGGCGAGGAACTGCTCGCGGTCGTCGTGCCCGCGCATCTGGTCGGCGACGGCCCGGGTGAACGGGTAGTCGTCGGGGTCGAGCTCCTTCCACGCCGTCGCGACCGCGCCGAGGAACTCCGCGCGGTCCGTGTCGGGGCCGGGGGCCGCGGCGTTCACGGCGTTCTGGCCGGCGGCGCCGAGGATGTAGTGCAGCAGCGCCGAGGTCGCCGTGAACCAGCTGCTCTCGGGCACGCCGAGCGCGCGGACCTGGCGGCCGATGCTTTCGAAGATCCGCGCCGTCACCGTCCCCCAGGGGCTGCGGGAGAGCTGCACGGCGAGCTGGGTGGCCAGCCAGGGATGTTCCTCCATCGCCCCGGACAGTCCCAGCGCGACGGCACGGATCCCGTCCTCGGGCGATCCCTCGGGGTCGTCGGGGCCGGCCGCGAGGGCCGAGGCCACGACACCCTCGGTGGCGGCGGCCAGCAGCTCCTCCTTGTTCGCCACGTGCCAGTAGACCGCTCCGGGGCCGGTGGCGAGGCGTTCGGTGAGCGCCCTGAAGGTCAGCCCGCCGGCACCGGCCGCATCGAGCAGTTCGACGGCCGCCTCGACGATGCGCTCCCGGGAGAGCGCATCCGTGCGCCGCTGTGACCGGCGTGTCCGCGTTGCCATGGCTCATCTTGACACATCTGGAGCACCGTTCCAGCATGGAGCAGCGTTCCATCATGGAACGGCGCACCAGAGGGACGAAGGAACGACGGAGGAGAGCCGCCATGCGCACTCACGCCACGATCATCGGCGCCGGACTCGGCGGCCTCACGCTCGCCCGGGTCCTGCACACGCACGGAATCCCGGCCACCGTCTACGAGGCGGAGGCGTCCGCGGCGGCACGGACCCAGGGCGGGCTGCTCGACATCCATGAGCACAACGGCCAGCCGGCCCTTGCCGCCGCGGGGCTGACCGAGGAGTTCCGCGCTCTCGTCCTGGAGGGCGCGCAGGCGACCCGGGCCCTCGCCCCGGACGGCACGGTCCTGTACGACGAACCCGACGACGGCACCGGCGGCCGCCCCGAGGTGCTGCGCGGGGAGCTGCGGCGGATCCTGCTCGAATCGCTCCCCGCCGGCACCGTCCGCTGGGGCCACCGGGCCGGCGGTGTCCGGGCCCTCGGCGACGGGCGCCACGAGGTGACCTTCGCCGACGGCGGCTCCGTCACCACGGACCTGCTGGTCGGCGCGGACGGCGCGTGGTCACGGGTCCGGCCGCTGCTGTCCGACGCGGTGCCCGCCTACACCGGCACGTCGTTCGTCGAGACCTGCCTCTTCGACGCCGACACCCGGCACCCGGCCACCGCCGAGGCGGTCGGCGGCGGCGGCATGTTCGCGCTCGCGCCCGGGAAGGGCATCCAGGCCCACCGGGAGAACGGCGGGACCCTGCACACCTATGTGGCACTCCGCAGGACCCAGGAGTGGTTCGCCGGAATCGACTTCACCGACGCCTCGGGGGCGGCCGCCCGGATCGCGGCGGAGTTCGAGGGCTGGGCGCCGGAACTCACCGCGCTGATCACCGACGGCGACACCGCGCCGGTCCTGCGCCCCCTGCACACCCTGCCCGCCGGGCACCGCTGGGAGCGGGTGCCGGGAGTGACACTGCTCGGCGACGCCGCCCACCTCATGATCCCCAACGGCGAGGGCGCCAACCTCGCCATGCACGACGGCGCCGAACTCGGCAGGGCCCTGGCCGCGCACCCCGGCGACCCCGAGGCCGCGCTCGCCGCGTACGAACCGGCCATGTTCTCCCGCGGCGCCGAGGAGGCCGCCGACGCCACCCAGCTGCACGAACTGATGTTCGGCGACGACGCGCCGCACGGCCTCATCGCCATGTTCGCCGGAGCCCGGCCGGTGTCCTGAGCCGCCCGCCCGCGGACGCGCGGGGCCCGTGCAGCCGGTCGGGCCGCGTCCCGAGTGGCGGCACCGGCCCGCTGGGACCAGGCTGGATGCCGGACAGCCCGGCCGTAGAGCGCCGTCCCGAATCCTCGGGCGCCGGGCGCACGGTGTTTGCCCGGCACACGCAGGGTCACCCGCGCAGGAGGAGTACGAAGACTCCGGAAGCGAAGGACGCGAGCACATCCGTACGGCACCCTCCCGGGCGCGGCCACGGGTGGGACGGCCGGTCCCGGCACAGCGCGGGGACCGGCACGTCACTGCTTTGTACGGAGAAAGGCAGAGTCATGACGGAGATACCACCCCTCACCACCACCGACTCCGGTGCCCCCGTCGAGAGTGACGAGCACTCGCTCACCGTGGGGCCCGGAGGACCGGTCCTGCTGCAGGACGCCTATCTGATCGAGCAGATGGCGCAGTTCAACCGGGAGCGCATTCCCGAGCGCCAACCGCACGCCAAGGGGAGCGGCGCGTTCGGTCACTTCGAGGTGACCGAGGATGTCAGCGCCTTCACCATGGCCGGCCTCTTCCAGCCCGGCACCCGCACCGACCTGGTCATACGATTCTCGACGGTCGCCGGTGAGCGGGGCAGCCCCGACACCTGGCGCGACCCTCGCGGCTTCGCGGTGAAGTTCTACACCAGCGAGGGCAACTACGACATGGTCGGCAACAACACGCCGGTGTTCTTCATCAAGGACCCGATGAAGTTCCAGCACTTCATCCGGTCCCAGAAGCGCCGGGCGGACAGCAACCTGCGCGACCACGACATGCAGTGGGACTTCTGGACGCTCTCTCCGGAATCCGCCCACCAGGTCACCTGGCTGATGGGCGACCGGGGCATCCCGCGGAGCTGGCGCCACATGAACGGCTACACCTCCCACACCTACATGTGGATCAACGCCAAGGGTGAGCGGTTCTGGGTGAAGTACCACTTCAAGACCGACCAGGGGATCGAGTTCTTCACCCAGCACGAGGCCGACCAGATGGCAGCCGTCGACACCGACTACCACACACGCGACCTCTTCGAGCACATCCGGGACGGCGAGTTCCCGAGCTGGACCCTGTACGTGCAGCTCATGCCGTACGCGGACGCCGCGGGCTACCGGTTCAACCCGTTCGACCTCACCAAGGTGTGGCCGCACAGCGACTACCCGCTGGTCCCGGTCGGCCGGATGACGCTGGACCGCAATCCGACCGACAACCACGCCGAGATCGAGCAGGCGGCCTTCCAGCCGAACAACTTCGTCCCCGGCATCGGGCCCAGCCCGGACCGCATGCTGCTGGCGCGGCTGTTCTCCTACGCGGACGCCCACCGGCACCGGATCGGCGCCAACTACCAGCAGCTTCCGGTGAACGCGCCCGTCGTCGACGTCCACACGTACTCCAAGGACGGGGCGATGGCCTACCGGAAGACGTCCGATCCGGTGTACGCCCCGAACTCCAAGGGCGGTCCCAAGGCCGACCCCGCCCGGTTCGGCCCGCCGCCCACCTGGACGGCGGACGGTGAGATCACCCGCGCCGCCTACGTCTCCCACCCCGAGGACGACGACTGGGGGCAGCCCGGCACGATGGTCCGGGAAGTACTGGACGACGCCGCCCGGGACCGCCTGGTCGACAACGTCGTCGGGCACCTCCTCAACGGCGTGAGCGAACCGGTCCTGCAGCGTGCCTTCACGTACTGGTCGAACATCGACGAGACGATCGGCAAGCGCATCGCCGACGGCGTACGGGCCAAGGCCGACGAGAAGGACCCCAAGGCCGCCGAACAGGGCAACCCCGCCCGGAGTTCCCTGCAGCACAAGGCCTGATCCCGTCCGAGGGAACGGACCCACCCGGAACACCAACCCGCGCCACGGGCCGAGCGATCCGCTTGGCCCGTGGCGCCGTCGTGAACACCCGAACCGCACCAACGGATATGAATGACCACCGCAGGCCGGACGGAGGCATGGGGCAGGTGCAGTTCGGAGGGCCCGTCGGTCACGACTCCGGCCACGCTGCCTCCCGGATGTTTGACCGGATGTTTCACTGGAGCGAATTCCGTGACGGGTTGCGAACTTCCCGCACGAGAACCGGCTGCCCCCGAACGTCTGGTTGACATGTGCGAAGTGTGCTCCCGCAATGTCCACCGAAGGGGATTCCCCACACCCCGACAGCAGTCCACGCTTCCGAACTTGGTCTGAACCAAAAAGGAGACAAATATTGACGCGGCCGAACAGGGGTCGTAGGTTCCGGGCCGTGCCGACCCCACTCCGGTCTCGAAGGGACGTGCCATGCGTGGTGCCCTGTCCGTCTGGAATGTCATGAACTCACCAAACTTACCGACCGGGCCGCGGACATGGCGGGCGCGGGCCCTCGCCGTGCTGGCCTCCCTCGGGCTCGCTCTCGGGCTGCTGGTCGGGCTGCCGGCCGTGTCGCAGGCCGCGGGCTCGCTGCCCTGTGACATCTACGCCGCGGCCGGCACCCCGTGCGTGGCCGCGCACAGCGTCACCCGCGCCCTGCTCTCCTCCTACGCCGGCCCGCTGTACCAGGTGACCCGTGTCCCGGACGGCGCCACCGCCGACATCGGGCTGCTGGCGCCGGGCGGGTACGCCGACGCGGCGGCCCAGGACGCCTTCTGCGCGAACAGCGGGGGCTGCCGGATCACGAAGATCTACGACCAGAGCGGCCGGCACAACGACCTGAAGCCGGGTCCGGCCGGTACCGCCGGCATGGGCGACGACCGGGGCGCCGACGCCTCGGAGATCGCCGTCACCGCGGGCGGCCACAAGGTCTACGGCGTCTGGATCTCCCCGGGCGTCGGCTACCGCTACACCGGGGTCGCCTCCGGGGTCGCGGTGGACGGCCGGCCGGAGGGCGCCTACATGGTGGCCAGCGGCACCCATGTCGGTTCCGCCTGCTGCTTCGACTACGGCAACGCGGAGAGCACCCCGGCCGACACCGGCAACGGGCACATGGACGCGGTGTCGATCGCCACCACCTGCTACTTCGCCCCGTGCACCGGGACCGGCCCCTGGGTCGAGGCCGACCTGGAGAACGGCATGTTCCAGGGGGACAACGGCTCCAACACCGCCAACCAGGGCAACAGGAGCACCTTCGTCACCGCGGTCCTGAAGAACAACGGACAGACCCGGTACGCGCTCAAGGGCGGCAACTCGCAGACCGGCGCGCTCACCACCTGGTGGGACGGCGCGTTGCCCACCCGCGGCGGCTACCAGCCCATGCACCAGGAGGGCGGGATCATCCTGGGCATCGGCGGCGACAACAGCAACTGGAACCGGGGCACCTTCTTCGAGGGCGTCATGGTCTCCGGCTATCCCACCGACGCCGCCGAGAACGCCGTCCAGGCGAACATCGTCTCCGTCGGCTACGGCGGACAGACGGACGTGCCGAACGGTCCGCAGGGGACCGTCACCGGCCCCGGCGGCAAGTGCGTGGACGTGGCCGCCGACGACACCGGCGCCAACGGGGCCGCCGTACAGCTGTGGGACTGCCAGACGTACGCCGAGGACCAGCACTGGACGCACAACCCGGACGATTCGCTGTCCACGCTCGGGCGGTGCCTGGACGTCGAGAACAACGGCACGGCGAACGGCGCCAGGCTGGAGCTGTGGGACTGCAACGGGGTCGGCGGCCAGAAATGGGTCCAGCAGGCCGACGGCTCCCTCCTCAACCCCCAGTCCGGACGCTGCCTCGACTCCCCCAGCGGCGCCACCGCCAACGGCACCCGCCTGCAGATCTGGGACTGCAACGGCTCCGGTGCGCAGAAGTTCGCGGTGAACGGCGGCGGCCCGGTCAAGGGGCCGGGCGGTAAGTGCGTCGACGTCACCGCCGACGACACCGGCGCCGACGGGGCCGCCGTACAGCTGTGGGACTGCCAGTCGTACGCGGTGGACCAGCACTGGTACCACGGCTCCGACAACTCGCTGAAGACACTGGGGCGGTGCCTGGACATCGAGAACAACGGCACGGCGAACGGCGCCGGGCTGGAGCTGTGGGACTGCAACGGGGTCGGCGGCCAGAAATGGGTCCAGCAGGCCGACGGCTCCCTCCTCAACCCCCAGTCCGGACGCTGCCTCGACTCCCCCAGCGGCGCCACCGCCAACGGCACCCGCCTGCAGATCTGGGACTGCAACGGCTCCGCCGCGCAGAAGTTCAGTCTGAGCTGAGCCGACCGCGGGCGCAGGTCAGGGGCCTCTTCCCGGCCGTGGCGGACTCCCGTCGCAGGGTGTCACCCATGCCACTGGGGGAAGAGGCCGCTGCCAGGGCCGGACCGCCTCCCACCGCCCTCGTCACCGGCCGGCGCCGCACGGAATGCGGGCGCCGTCACCGGATGTGAGACTGCTGGTCCCCGAGGCCCGCGGGCGCCGCTCCGAGAACACAAGGAGGCGAGGGCACGTGGTGACGTCGGATTCCGGTGACGACGCGCTGCAGGAGTTCCTGGCCGACGCCGTCAGCAAGACCGAGGACCTCGCCCCCGCCCTGTCCCGCTGCGCCAGGGCTCTCGGGCTCCATCACGCGGTCGCCTACCTCGCCGATCTCCAGCAGCGGCATCTGGTCCCGCTCACGGACGTGGCCCCGGTCCTGCCCATCGACGACTCGCTGGCGGGATGGACGTACCGTACGCAGTCGATGCGGGTCGAGCCGTCCGGGAGCGGCATGATGACCGCCTGGTTCCCGCTCATCGACGGCGCCGAGCGGCTGGGCGTCCTGGCCGTGCACACGCCCGCCCTCTCCGCCGCCGCGCTGACCCGCGGCAGGGCACTGGCCACCCTGGTGGCGATGATGGTCACCTCCCGGCGCGCCTACACGGACTCCTTCGTCCGGCGCACCCGCACCGAACGGATGCGGCTGCCGTCCGAACTGCTCCGCGCGTTCCTGCCACCGCGGACCATCGGGGACGCCCGCGTCGTCTCCACGGCCGTCCTCGAACCCGCCTACGAGATCGGCGGCGACGCCTTCGACCACGCGCTGACCGATGCGACGCTGCATGCGAGCGTCCTCGACTCCATGGGGCACAACCTCGCCTCCGGACTCACCAGTGCCCTCTCGCTGGCGGCCTGCCGCAACGCCCGCCGGGTCGGCGCCGACCTGCCGGAGCAGGTGCGGACCGTCGACGAGGCGCTCGCCGAATGGCTGCCGGACCAGTTCTCCACAGCCGTCCTGACCCAGCTCGACCTCGACACGGGCGTGCTGCGGTGGTGCAACTGCGGGCACCCCTCCCCGCTCCTCATCCGCGACCAGCAACTGCTGCCCGACGCCCTGGCACGTGATCCGGATCCTCCGCTGGGGCTGCCGCATCTGCTGGCCGGCCGCGAGCGCCGGATCCACGAGGCGGCGCTGCGGCCCGGCGACCGGGTCCTGCTCTACACCGACGGAGTCACCGAGGCCCGCATGCCGGACGGGGAGTTGTTCGGGCTCAGGCGGTTCGCCGACTACGTCATCCGGGCCACCGCCGCCGGGGAGCTGGCTCCGGAGACCCTGCGGCGGCTGATCCACTCGATCCTCGACGCGGAGACCAGCCGGCTGAAGGACGACGCGACGATCGTGCTCCTCGAATGGCAGCCGCCTCCGGCCGACGGGAGAGCGGCCGGATAGACGACCGTGCCCCCGGACTCCGGCGCGCGCGGTCGCGGGTCATGCGCCTGGCGGTGCATGTCTGGCGGGAGACCTGCGCCTCCCGCAGCGTGGAGGCACACGGCCGGTGGCACGAAGCCGGCGGAGAGGTGGGACACATGGACGGGGAGGCCGCCGTGGCGAGGATCGTCGTGGGCGTCGACGGTTCACCGGCCTCGTACGCCGCCCTGCGCTGGGCCGTGCGCTACGCCGGTCTCGTCGGCGGCGCCGTGGAGGCGATCGCCGCCTGGGAGCTGCCGGGGCTGCAGAACTGGTCCGGGCCCGCCGTGGACATGGACTTCGACGCGGACGAGGCCCGGCAGCGGATGCGGCAGGAGCTGACCGGAGTGCTGGGCCCGGACTCCGCCGGTCAGGTCGCCGCGCACCTGGTGCACGGCAACGCCGCGGACGTCCTGCTGCGAGCCGCGCAGGGCGCCGAGGCGCTGGTCGTCGGCAGCAGGGGGCGCGGCGGGTTCGCCCGCGCCCTGCTCGGCTCCGTCAGCCAGCACGTGTCCCAGTACGCCCCCTGCCCGGTGGTGATCGTGCGCTCCGAACCGTCCTGACCCGGTGGCTACTGGTTGCTGAAGGCGGCGTCGAAGGACGCCTTCGGCACGGGCCACAGCAGCGAGCGGACGAAGGTCACCGCCTCCGCGGCCCCGTGCAGGCGGTCCATGCCCGCGTCCTCCCATTCGACGGAGATGGGTCCGTCGTAGCCGATGGACTCCAGGGCGCGGAAGGCGTCCTCCCAGGGGACGTCGCCGTGACCGGTGGAGACGAAGTCCCAGCCCCGGCGCGGATCGCCCCACGCCTGGTGGGAGCCGAGGACGCCGGCCCGGCCGTTGCGCGGGCGCAGCCGGGTGTCCTTGCAGTCGACGTGGTAGATGCGGTCCTTGAAGTCGGTGATGAACCCGACCGGGTCGATGTTCTGCCACATCATGTGGCTGGGGTCCCAGTTGAAGCCGAAGGCCTCACGGTGACCGATCGCCTCCAGCGTCCGGACGCTGGTCCAGTAGTCGTACGCGATCTCGCCGGGGTGCACCTCGTGGGCGAAGCGCACTCCCTCCGCGTCGAACACGTCGAGGATCGGGTTCCAGCGGGTGGCGAAGTCCTCGTACCCGGCCTCGATGACGGCGGCCGGCACCGGCGGGAACATGGCGACGTAGGGCCAGATGGCGGAGCCGGTGAAACCGACGACGGTGTTCACGCCCAGCTTGCGGGCGACCCGCGCGGCGCGCTTCATGTCCTCGGCGGCCCGCTGCCGTACTCCTTCGGCGTCTCCGTCGCCCCACACGTACGGGCGCAGGATCGCCCGGTGGCGGAAGTCGATGGGCGCGTCGCAGACGGCCTGTCCCGCCAGGTGGTTGGAGATGGCGTGGACCGTGAGCCCGTGCCGGTCCAGGATCTCCAGGCGGGATGCCGCGTAGGTATCGTCCTCGTCGGCGCGCCTGAGGTCGAGGTGGTCGCCCGAAGCGGCGATCTCCAGGCCGTCGTAGCCCCACTCGGCGGCGAGGCGGGCGACCTCCTCGAAGGGGAGGTCGGCCCACTGACCGGTGAACAGGGTGACGGGGTGGGTGGCTGCGGTCATGTGCGGTCCTCCGTCGCGGGTGCGGTCTCGATCCAGGTGCCGCGGCCGGCGGCGGAGGCCAGCACGGCCTCGGTGAGCCGTGCCGCGCGCAGTCCGTCGGCGAACGTCGGCATGCCCTCGGGGTTCGCGCCCTGTACGGCGTCGTAGACGTCGGTGACGAACGCCGTGAAGGCGTCCTGGTATCCGAGGGCGTGGCCGGGGGGCAGTACCGACACTCGGGCCGAGTCGGGGGCGGCGGTGTCCGGGTCGCGCAGCACCAGCCGCGATCCGTCCCGTGCGCCGATCCACAGTTCTTCGGGGCGTTCCTGATCGAAGCGCACGCTCCGCCGGGTGCCGTGGAGTTCCAGGGTGAGGCTGTTCTTGCGGCCGGGGGCGAGCTGGCTGACGAGCAGGGTGCCCAGTGCCCCGTTGCCGAGTTCGACGAGGAGGGCGGCCGTGTCCTCGTTGGTGACGCGGATGCCGCCGCGCTCGGGGAAGACGGTGCGGGTGCGGGCGGCCAGCCGGTGGATGCGCTGTCCGGAGACGAACTCGACGAGGTCGCAGAGGTGGGAGCCGATGTCGGCGAAGGCACGGGAGGCGCCGCCCGCCTCCGGGTGGGCCCGCCAGTTGGTGTCCTCCGGGTCGAGGAGCCAGTCCTGGAGGTAGCCGGCGTCCAGGGTGAGAACGGTGCCGAGCTGTCCGTCCGCCACGAGGGCGCGGGCCTGGCGGGCCATCGGGTGGTAGCGGTAGACGAAGGGGACCGCCGCCACCCGGTCGGCCTCCCGCGCGGCCCGGACCAGCCGTTCGGCGTCCGCCACGGTGGTGGCCAGGGGCTTCTCGCAGATGACGTGCGCACCCGCGGCCAGCGCCGCCAGGGTGTGTTCGGTGTGCAGGCGGTTGGGGCTGCACACATGGACGACGTCGAGGTCACCGGCGGCCACGAGGCTGCGGACGTCCGGCGCGGAGCGTTCGACACCGAGGGTCTCGGCGGCCCGCTGGGCGCGTTCGGGGGTCGAGCTCGCCAGAGCGGTCAGGTGGCCGCGGGCGGCCCGGCTGGCCCGGGTGTGCACGGCGGCCATGAAGCCGCCGCCGATGAACCCGGCACGCGGAGGCCGCTTCACAGGGTGGCTCCGTAGGGGTCCCGGTCCTCGGGGACGAGCGGTATCTCACCGGCCGAGCTGGCGACCTGGACCGTCTCGCCGGAGGTGACGGACTCGTCGATGGAGATCATGGTGTCCAGGACGTGGTAGCCGAGGTCGCCGGAGGCGATGTGCGGGGCCTGCCCGCGGATGGCTCGGGCCATGTCCAGAACGCCCAGTCCGCGTCCGGCCTCGATGCCGACCGGCGTGACCGTCTCCCATACGGGATCCTTGCCGCGTTGCTGGACCCGGGTGATCCGCACCTCGCCCGCGAAGGTGTTGGGGTCGGGCAGCACCAGTGTGCCCTCGGTGCCGGTGATCTCGACGAACCCGGTGCGAGTGAGCGGGGAGTCGAAACTGAACACGCTCTGGCCGACGCCGCCGTTCTCGAACTGGGCGAGCGCGGACACATGGGTGGGGACGGCGACGGCGAACTCGGTGCCCATCCGGTGGCCGCTCCGGACCGTGCGCACCGTCCGGGCGGTGGAGCCGACCGCGGCGACCCGGCCGACCGAGCCGAACAGGCAGACCAGGGCGGTGATGTAGTAGGGCCCCATGTCGAAGAGGGGCCCGGCGCCCTTGGCGAACAGGAACTCGGGGTCGGGGTGCCACAGGTCGGGTCCCGCGTACTGCATGACGGTCTGGGCGGACAGCGGGGTGCCGATGTCCCCGCGGGTGACGGCCCGCAGGGCGGTCTGGAGTCCGGGGCCGAGCACGGTGTCGGGGGCGACTCCGACCCGCAGCCCGGCCGCCTCCGCCCGGTCGAGCAGGGCGCGCGCGTCGCCCCGGTCGACGGCGATGGGCTTCTCGGACCAGACGTGCTTGCCCGCGGCGACGATCGCCGAGCTGACCTCGGCGTGGACGGCGGGGACGGTGAGGTTGACGACGATGTCGACGTCCCGGTGGGCGAGGACGTCCGCGGCGGTGCCCCACTCCTCGATCCCGTACTTGCGGGCCTGGGTCTCGGCGCGCCCGGTGTCGAGGTCGCCCACGACGGCGACGCGAAGGTCGGGGAACTGGGTGAGGTTGGTCAGGTACTGGTCGCTGATGTTGCCGGCGCCGATGAGGCCGACGCCGACCGGGTGCTGTGCGGCCATCAGGCGATGCCCTTCCCGTTGAGGTAGGCGACGCCCGCCGCGACGCCTTCGAAGATGTCACCGTCGTAGTGGTCGAACTCGATGATCGCGTACTCGGCGTCCGGGGCGGCGGCCAGCGAGGCGTCGAGCGGTATCTCTCCCCGGCCTGCCGGGACCTGGCGGGTGTCGGCCGCGTCGAAGGGGGCGCCGGAGGTGAACGGGTCCTCGATGACCGGGCCGTCCTTCACGTGCAGGGCGCGCACCCGGGAGCCCAGCCGGTTCAGCAGCGACACGACGTCGTAGCCGCCGGCCGAGGCCCAGAACAGGTCTATCTCCAGGGCGACTTCCGGCGCCAGCAGGTCGGCGAAGCGGTCGAAGGCGTTGACGCCGGCGACGGTGTGGACGAACTCCTGCGAGTGGTTGTGGTAGCCGACGCGCAGCCCGTGGTCGGCGGCGCGTTTCGCGGCCTCGTTCAGCAGCCCGGCGGTACGGGCGATCTCCGTCTCGTCGGCCCACCGGTCGGCGGCGACGAACGGGTCGAAGAGAATCTCCACGCCCAGTCGCCGGGCGGCCCGGAAGGTCTCGTCGAGGGTGGGTGCGGGTGCCCCCTCGGCGGTGGCGCGTTCCGGGGAGAGGAAGCCGGCGTGTCCGGTCGGGGCGGACAGGCCGTGCCGGGCGAGTGCGTCGGCCAGTTCACCGGCGCGCTGCACGAAGCCGAAGGCCTCGACGTTCCTCAGGCCCAGGGCGGCGAGGCGGCCAAGGGTCGCGTCTTCGTCGGCTTCCAGAGCGTGGCGGACGGAGTAGAGCTGCACCGACAACCGTGGTGTCGACATGTTGGACTCCTCTCGGGGCGGACGGCCGCACAACAGAATACCGACAGGGGTGCTGGTTTCTAGAGGGCGTCTAACATTTCCGTATGGCAAAGGCGACCGCTCGGCAGGGGACGGCCCCACGGAACTACCCCAAGGGGGAGCGCCGGCGCGCCCAGATCATCGAGGCCGCGTTCACCGCGTTCGGGCAGGTCGGCTACCGCAACGCGAGCATGGTCCAGCTCGCCGCGGCCTGCGACGTGTCGCGCGCCGGGCTGCTCCACCACTTCCCGACGAAGGAGTCGCTGCTCGAAGCGGTCCTGGAGGAACGCGAACGCCAGGACGGCGCGCACTTCTTCGGGTCGGGCGCGGTCAACCGCGACGGCCTGGAGTACTTCGCCAGCATGATCCGGCTGCTCGCGCACAACCAGGCCAACCCGCTGATCGTGAGCCTGTTCGCCGTGCTGTCCAGCGAGGCGACCGCGGCGGACCACCCGGCGCGTCCGTATTTCGTCGCACGCTACGAACGCACCCGCCGGCAGATGCAGTTGGCCGTCGACGACCTGGTGCGACGCGGTCTGCTGCGCCCGCACGTGGACGCGTCGGGGCTGGCTGCGGACCTGATCGCGTTCATCGACGGCCTGCAGATCCAGTGGCTGCTCAGCCCGGACGCCATCGACATGCCGGACCACCTGCGCAAGCTGCTGCGCGGCCTCATCAGCGTCGAACTGCCCTAGCCCCGGCGGTTCGCCCGACGGTGGGAACGCGCGGGCCTGTTCGGGGCGATGGCGGTCCCGGAGGAGTCGTAGAGGTTGACGAAGCCGGCGGCGTCCTGGGCGCCGGCCGACTTCTCGATGGTCCTGTTCAGGGGCTCCAGGACGTCGTCGCGCAGCCAGTTCAGGTCACCGGGGGTGATCGAGAGGAACCGGTGGATGTCGTTGCAGCGGCACTTGGAGGTGTCCTCAGGGGTAAACACCCTCGGCTCGCCGACATCCTGTTGAAGTGTCTCCAACTGGACCCGGGCGGCGGAGGCGTCGGCACCCCGTGCAAGGACGACATCGCCGCCGGCGTCCCGGGCAGGCTGGTCAAGGCCGGCCGCGAGTACGACCAGATGTTCGCCCATCTCCATGAGAAGGGCCCGCACGCCAGCATCCTGGCCGTCGGCAGGACTGGTCGGTGCGCTCGCAGCCGTCGCGGGGGACTTCGAAGGTGTCACCTGCGGCCGGGATGACCCCGGCGGTGCAGTAATCGCCCAGGGCAACCCACTAAAAGCCCGCCGCGGCGGCCGGTTGCGCGCCGACGACTCGTGCGGGGGCGAGGGCGCCGGCGGCGAGAGCGGCGGCGGAGCCGACCAGGGTCAGACGGGTACGGAAGCTTGCCACGAATCCTCCGGGGACAGGGACTTTGGCGTCACTTCGACCCTACGCAGCCCGTCACTCCACGCACGAGATCCAGTGCGGACAGTAGCCATCGGGGCCGAGAACTGCAGGGCCCAGCCGGGATCGCGGATCACCCCAGCGGTGACGCGCAGGTACTCACCGATCAGGCTCACGGCCGGAGACCGGGCGAGAGCACTGACTACGGCCGCCCGACGGGCCCGTCTCGCTCCCCCGTCTCGATCAACCCGGTTCACGGGCTCCGCCGACAGGCAGGACGGAAGACCTGCGACCGGTCAGCCCATGAAGATGCTGTGCGTGCCGGGCACCTGAACCGCCAGCCCCGGAGGAATGATCTGGATGGGCCCGTCCGCGCAGCCCGGGACGTTGTGGACGAAGGCGGGTGTGTCCGTGAAGTTGAGGACGGTCGAGAGATGAGTTATCTCGAAGCAGCCCCTCGGGTTGTCGTGATGGACTCCGTCGATCGCGAGGAACCCGTTCGCGCCGAAGGCGGAGCCAGGAACGGCGAGTGCGAGTACTCCGGCGGCGGCGAGGGTGGCGAGTGTCGAGCCGATGCGACGCATGACGAACCTCCCGGCTTGGCAGGCCGGCACGTCCCGGCCTTGTAACCGACCGTACGCAAACGTGTACGTTTCGCATCCGGGTGTCCCCCAAACGGGCGACTTCGGCGTTCGGCGCAACCGCCGGTCGGCCGGCGGCATGGGCGGAGCCGTGTGTTCCAAGGCCCGCCCTGGACGGCTCCGCCCGCATGTGGATCAGCGCGATTCCCTCGCACGACCCGGATTCGGCACGTGGTCCCGGACGTCGACCAGATGTCCGCCGACCCGTCCGAGCGCATGGTCTGTGTGCTGTTGAGCCGGGTGCACGAAGGCGAGACCGGCGTGTTCCACCTGCTGCCCGACGATCTCCCGGCCCGGTACGACCGGGCCGGAGAGCGGCTCCTCGTCTCCCTGCCGGCCCACCGCAAGACCCTCGCCGCCGATCTCGGCGAACATCCCCACGCCGTGAGGGGAGTTCCTCGCCGCGCTCCCGCCCGATCCCTCGCACGACGACCGTGTCGTCCTGCTGAGCCGCGAGACCGTCACCCGACTTCGTGCCCGCCGGGCGGGAGGGTCATCGGCAGCCCGTCGCCCTGACCGACCACAGCGGCGGGCCGGTCACCCCGACGGAGCCGATCTCCCTCTCCGGGAGGCAGGAGGCGGGCGTCGCCATCGTCGCAGCCCCCGCGCCCCCTGCCTCCGCAGGCCTGACCGGGTGCGGTGCCCGTGGGCCGGTCACAGTCCGAACAACCGGGCCGCGTTGTCGTGGCACACCGCCCGCAGCCACTCCCGGCCGAGGTCCAGACGCTCCAGCGCGTGCAGCTGGTGCTGGTACGGATAGGGGATGTTGGGGAAGTCGGAGCCGAGCAGGATCCGGTCGCCCAGGTCCGCGACCCGGGGCAGGTCGCCGTGCGGGAACGGCATGAACTCCTCGGTGAAGTCGGTGAACGCCATCGTCGTGTCCAGCCGCACCTCCTCGTACCGCTCGGCGAGGCCGAGGAAGTCCGCGTACTCGGGCATCCCCATGTGCGCCACGATCAGCCGCAGCCTCGGGTGCCGCGCCAGCACCCGCGCGATCGCGTCGGGGCCGGTGTGCTTGCCGGGCGCGGGACCGGAACCGCAGTGGATCACCACGGGAATCCCGGCGTCGGCCAGCAGTCCCCAGGTCCGCCGCAGGAGTTCGTCGGCCGGGTCGTACGCCCCCACCTGTACGTGCGCCTTGAAGACCCGGGCGCCCCCTTCGACGGCCTCGCGGACGTAGGTCTCCACGCCCAATTCGGGGTACAGGGTCGCGGTGTGCAGGCAGTCCGGGGTACGCCGGGCGAAGTCCGCCGCCCACGCGTTCAGCCACGCCGCCATGCCGGGCTTGTGCGGGTAGAGCATCGCGGTGAAGGCCCGGACGCCGAACTCCCGGAGCAGGGCGGTGCGTTCCGCCTCCTCCTGCCGGTAGGTGATCGGCCACTCCAGTCCCCCGAGCAGGGGCCCGTTGGTGTCGAAGTAGTTCCAGACCTTGTGCAGAACCCGCTCGGGCATGAAGTGCGTGTGGACGTCGACCAGTCCGGGCAGCCCGAGCCGCTCCTGGAACCGGCGTACCTCGGCGGCCTCCGCGGGGCCGACCGGTGCTGTGGGGTGATCGTTCATACCGCCACGATCGGTGCTGGTGAACGCGGAGTCCAGCCCCGGTCCGGCCCGGTTCCGGCCACGTCCGTTCCGCCGTGCGGACGGCACCCCGTCGCGCGGGGCACCGTCCGCACGGCCCGCCAGACGGTGCCGCGTGCGGCCGTCTCCTCGGGCCCCGGCCCGGGCGCGGCGGCCCTCAGGACAGATAGCCCTCCACCTCGGACGCCGGACGGACAGTCGCCTCCGTCGGGTCCTGTCCCGCCGCGACCCTGGCCCGGCGCTGCCGGAGCAGGTCCCAGCACTGGTCGAGTTCGGTCTCCAGGTGTGCCAGGCGGGCGTGCTCGATCGTCCCGTCGGTCTCCTCCTGCGCGAGGCGCTCACGCAGGTCCCTCTCCTGGCTGATCATTTCCGTGATGCGGCCGAGTATCCGCTGCTCGGCCTCGGCCTCTGATCCCGTCATGGCTGCCTCTTTTCCGGACGACGGAGTGGATCGCGACAACGACAGGGCGCGCGCCGTTCGGTCCGCCCCTCTCCCCCACCTTCTCCCACTCGGCCCCCACCCGCATCGGTCGGTCGACCGTATCTGTGTGGCCGGCGGGTGCCGGGTGTACGGTGACCGGCGGAAAGCGGTTGCCGAGAGCCGGAAGCGCAGGGAGGACCATCGCCGATGGCGTCGACGTCGGAACGCCCGCTCGACCACCGCTACCGGGGCGAACATCCCGTCCGCACCCTGCTGTACCTGTTGCGCGCCGACCGCCGCAGCCTGACGGCTGCGGTCCTCGTGTTCACCGTCAAGCACAGCCCCGTCTGGCTCCTGCCGCTGATCACCGCGTCGGTCGTCGACACGGTCGTGCAGCACCGGGAGATCTCCCGGCTCTGGACGGCCGTCGGGACCATCATGGCGATCCTGCTGGTCAACTACCCGCTGCACGTGCTGTACGTGCGGCTCCTCTACGGCAGCGTCCGCCGTATGGGCACCACGCTGCGCTCCGCGCTGTGCACCCGCATGCAGCAGCTGTCCATCGGCTACCACTCCCGGGTCAGTGCCGGTGTCCTCCAGGCCAAGGTCGTACGGGACGTCGAGACCGTCGAGCAGATGGTCCAGCAGACCGCCGAACAGGGTCTGGGCGCGCTGACCGTGCTGACCGGCGGGCTGGTGATCATCGGCGTCCGCACACCGGAGTTCCTGCCCGTCTTCCTCGTCGTGGTGCCGGGCGCGACGGTGCTCGTGGCCCGGCTCCGGTCGCGGCTGCGGGCACACAACGAGCACTTCCGGCACGAGGTGGAGACGCTGTCCTCCCGGGTGACCGAGATGACGCGGCTCATCCCGGTCACCCGCGCCCACGGCCTGGAGGGCAAGGCGCTGCGCCGCATGGACGGCACGCTCAGCAGGCTGCTCACCTCCGGGATGCGTCTGGACCTGGTCAACGGCCGGTTCGGTTCGCTGGCCTGGGTGATCCTCAACGTGATCGGCGTCGCGGTGCTCGCCGCCGCCGCGCTGGTGTCGTACTACGGCGTGTGGGGTGTCTCCGCCGGTGACGTCGTCATGCTCAGCGCCTTTCTGACCACCCTCACCAACTCCACGACGACGCTCACGAGTCTGGCCCCGGTCGTCACCAAGGGACTGGAGTCGGTGCGTTCGGTCGGCGAGGTGCTGCAGGCGCCCGAACTGGAGGACAACGAGGGCCGGGCGGAGGTCACCGCCGTCCGCGGCGCCGTCGTGTTCGACCGGGTCGGCTTCGGCTACGAGGACTCCGGCCGCGAGGCCGTCGCGGACTTCACCCTCGACGTGGTGCCGGGCGAGACCGTCGCCCTGGTGGGCGCCTCGGGCGCCGGCAAGTCCACCGTGCTCAACCTCGTCATAGGGTTCATCCGGCCCACCGCCGGCCGGCTGCTCCTGGACGGCACCGACATGAGCGGCCTGGATCTGCGCACCTACCGGCGGTTCGTCTCGGTCGTCCCGCAGGAGTCGATCCTCTTCGACGGCACGGTCCGGGAGAACGTCGCCTACGGCATGGAGGACGAGGCCGACGAAGGGGCGGTTCGCGCGGCGCTGCGCGACGCCAACGCGCTGGAGTTCGTGGACGAGCTCCCGCTGGGTCTGGACACCGTGGTCGGCGAGCGCGGCGCCCGGCTCTCCGGTGGGCAGCGCCAACGCCTGGCCATCGCCCGGGCCTTGATCCGCGATCCGCGGGTCCTGGTGCTGGACGAGGCCACCTCGGCGCTGGACACCCGCTCGGAGGCGCTGGTGCAGCAGGCCCTGACCCGTCTGCTGCGCGGCCGTACCACCTTCGTGGTGGCCCACCGGCTGTCCACCGTGCGCGGTGCCGACCGCATCGTGGTGATGGACGACGGCCGCATCCGCGAGATCGGCACCCACGAGGAACTGCTGCGCCGGGGCGGCGCCTACCGCGCACTGCACGGTGGCCAGGTGGCCTGACCGGAGGAGCCCGGGGACGCGCGGTCCCGGCGTTTTGGTCCGCGGAATCCGGCTACCGGCATGCGGGAGACTGGGGCGACCGCGGGCGGCTGTGGTGACGGACTCGAAGAGAGCGCGGCGCCCGCTCACGGCATGCTGGAAACATGATGGTGCTCGCCGTGCTCTTCGCCGTCCTGGGTGCCGTCAGCAATGCGACGGGCACGGCCTTCCAGCGCAAGGCGGCATCGGCCCTCCCCGGCAGGGGCGGGGTGCGCCTGCTGCTCGCCCTGACACGGCGACCCGCCTGGGCCGTCGGCATCGCCGGTGTCACGGGGGCGGCGGTGTTCCAGGCGCTGGCGCTGGTGAACGGACCGATGGCGCTGGTCCAGCCGCTGTTCATGCTGGAGCTGCCGTTCGCCCTGCTGATCGCGGTGCCGTTGCTGCACCGGCGGCCGAACCCGCAGGGCTGGTGGGCGGTCGCGGTGGTGGTGGCCGGCCTGGCGCTCCTGCTCGGCGCGGCGGCCCCGTCCGGCGGCCGGGAGCAGGCGTCCATGCAGCGCTGGATCCCGGCCCTGGCGCTCACCGTGGGCGTCATCGTCGGCGCCGTGGTCCTCGAACGGTCCTCGTCGTCGCCGCTGTTCCGGGCGGCGGCCCTGGCGTCGGGTGCGGCGGTCGGCAACGCGCTGACGGCGGCGCTGATGAAGTCGGCCACCGGCCGGCTCGCCGACTCGGGCCTGCGGGCCTTCCTCACCACCTGGCAGACCTACGGCTTCGCGCTCGCCGGCATCGCGGCACTGCTGCTCCTGGAGAACGCGCTGCAGGCCGGTCCGCTCGTCGCCTCCCAGCCCGCGCTGACGATCGGCGACGCGGCGGTGAGCCTGCTCCTGGGCGTCGCCCTGTTCGGCGAGTCGGTGCGCACCGGCTGGTGGCTGCTGCCCGAGCTGCTCGGCGCCGGGCTGATCGCGTGGGGCGTGGTCCGGCTGACCCGCGTCGTCCCTCACCTGGCCGACGTCGTCCACTGAGAGGCCGTGGGGTGGGGGCCCGGTTCAGGCGCCGCCGGCGGTGAGCCTCGGGGCGGCGGTGACGATCGCGTGCACGGTCTCGGCGACCAGGCGCCGGTCCAGGGGTGCCTCGTCGAAGGCGCGGTGCATCGGCCAGCCCTCGATGAGCGCGTCGAGCGCCCGGGACACGCCGGGCGTGAAGTGCAGGGCGAGGCTGTCCCGGCTGCGTTCGAGCCAGGTCCGGGTGGTCGCGGACACCGCCTCGTTGTGGTTGGCGTACGCGTACATCTCGAAGATGAGCGTCATGTCGCGTTCCGTGGCGTACGCCGGTCCGCAGATCAGCTCGACGACGGCCGCCTCGGCGTCGGCCCTGGAGGCGGCCGACTGCAGACTCCGCCGGTAGAGCTGGGACATGGTGTCGGACAGGCGGGCGAAGGCCTGTGCCAGCAGGTCCGCCATGCCGTCGAAGTAGTAGGTCAGCGAGCCGAGCGGGACCTGCGCCCGCGCCGCGATCTTGCGATGGGTGGTCGTGTGCACCCCGCCCTCGGCGATCACGTCGAGGGCCGCATCCAGAATGCGCTCCTTGCGTCCGGGGTCGTTCGGGATCTCGCGTCGTGTGCCGGTCACGCCCTCAATCTGCCACGGGCCGACCGGCCCCGAGTGTGTACGGTCGTACAGCGCAGTGTGTACATTCGTACAGACTCATGCAGGGACCCATCGGGCACATCTGGAGCCACCACCCATGACCGCCGACCCCGCCCGGCGTCGTACCGCCGTCTTCGTCCTGTTCTTCGCACCCGGCCTGACCATCTCCTCCTGGGTCACCCGCACCCCGGACGTGCGGGACCTGCTCGGTGCCTCCACCGCGCAGATGGGGCTGATCCTGTCCGGGCTCTCGGTCGGCTCCATGGCGGGCATCCTGTGCTCGGGCGCGCTGGTCGCCCGCTGGGGTGCCCGGCTCGTCGTACTCGCCGGCACGGCGGCCATCGCCGCGGGTGCCGCCCTGATCGGCGTCGGAGCCGGCGCCGGAGCGGACCTCGGTGTCGCCCTGGGCCTCGGACTGTTCGGTCTCGGTATGGGCGGCGGCGAGGTGGCCCTCAACGTGGAGGGCGCGGAGGTGGAGCGGCTGCTCGGCCGCTCCACGATGCCCGCCATGCACGGCTTCTTCAGCCTCGGTACCGTCGTCGGCGCGGTCGCCGGCATGTGTCTGACGGCGGTCGGCTTCCCGGTGCTCGTCCACCTCGTCACGGTCGCGGCCGTGGTCCTGGCGGCACTCGCCCTGGTCATCCGGAGCGTCCCCGCCGAGGTGGGCCGGCGGACGGCTGCCGAGCCCCGCGAGCGGGGCACGGCACGGGCCGCCGCGGTGTGGAAGGACCCCGCGCTGCTGCTCATCGGCTGCGTGATCCTGGCCCTGGCCATGGCCGAGGGCACCGCGAACGACTGGCTGCCGCTGGTCATGGTGGACGGTCACGGTTTCGACGCCGCACTCGGCTCGGCGGTGTACGCCGTGTTCGCGGCCGCGATGACCCTCGGACGCTTCGTCGGCGGACGCTTCGTCGACCGGTTCGGACGGGCGGCGGCACTGTGCGGGAGCGCGCTCGTGGGGGCCGCGGGACTGGCCCTGGTGATCTTCGTCGACAACCAGGCCGTGGCGGCTGCCGCCGCTGTCCTGTGGGGTCTCGGGGCGTCGCTCGGGTTCCCCGTCGCGCTCTCCGCGGCGGGCGACTCCGGTACCGGCTCCGCCGCCCGCGTCGCGCTCGCCGCGACCGTCGGCTATGTCGCCTTCCTGGTGGGGCCGCCCTCCCTCGGCTACCTCGGTGAGCGCTTCGGGCTGCGGCACGCGCTGATCCTGGTGCTCGCCCTGGTGGTGGCCGCCGTGTTCGCCACCCCCGCGGCCCGCTCGTCGCGGGAGGCACGGCAGGCACGGGAGGTGGAGCCGGCCCGCGGGTGAACGCCCGTACCGGAGCCGGCCGCCGGTCCCTCGCCGGTGACGGCCGGAGCGGCCCGCCGCCACCGCGCGGGTCACCGTGGCCGTCACGCGCCGGACAGGACCCCGGGGTGTGACCGGCGGGCCGCCGGAAGACGTCGGGGAACGCGCCGGCCGACGGCCACCCGAAGGCGTGGGCCGCCGCCGTCGCCCGGAGCGGGAGCGGTGACGCAGCCGGCGTCGGTCGGGCCGCCCCCCGGCTCCGCCGAGCGGCCGGTCCTCAGGCCGTCCAGACACGGTCGGCGTAGTCGAGGAAGTTGCGGCCGAGGATCTTCTCGATGCGTCCGGAGCGGTAGCCGCGCTTCTCCAGGAGGCGGATCAGGTCGCGGAACTGCTCGACGCCGCGCAGGTCCACGACGAAGGGGTAGGTGTCCGCCCGCTCGCCGGCCGCGCCGACGCCGGCCGCCCGGCGGGCGGCGACGTGTTCGGCGAGAGCCGCGCGGTAGGCGTCGAGGTCGTCCACGGCGGTGACGCTGCCGTCGGTGCCGATGCCGACGTGGTCCTCGCCGCAGACGTCGACGGCGTGCACGATGTGGTCCACGACGTCGGCGGCGGTGGCGTGCCCGGTCGGGTTGAGGAAGGGCATGAAGTAGATCCCGACGAACCCGCCCCGGTCGGCGACCAGGCGGAGTTCCTCGTCCGTCTTGTTGCGCGGCAGGTCGGCCAGGGCACGGCAGCCGGTGTGGTTGACCGACACCGGCTGCCGGGAGTACCGGGCCGCGTCCAGGCAGGTGTTCTCCCCGCTGTGCGAGAGGTCGACCATCAGGTGGTGGTCGTTGAGGGCGTCGACCACCCGGCGGCCGAACGGGGTCAGGCCCCGGTTGGCGGCGGCCATGGATCCGTCACCGAGGTGGTTGGCCTGGTTGTAGGTGAGCTGGACGATCCGCACACCGGCCTCCGCGAAGCCCGCGACACGGCTGTCCACGAGGGCGGGGTCCTCGCCGACGGCGACGGCGTTCTGGAAGCCGTAGATGACGCCGATCCGCCGCTCACGGTGGGCGCGTCGGATGTCGGCGGCCGTACGGACCTTGAGCAGGTCGGCCGGGTGGGCGTCGAGGATCGCGTCCCAGACCGCTATCTCGTCGAGTGTGTGCTCGTACGGCGGCAGGTCGCCCATGGTGTAGCCGAGGGTGATGTTGACGGCGGTCAGGCCGGAGGCCCTGGCCTCGGCGATCGCCCGGGCGTCGACGGCGAGTTGACCGCTGTCGGGGTTGAGCTGCGTGGCGGCGGCCCGGGCGGCGGGAGTGTTGGGGTTGTCGAGCTGTCCCAGCGCGTTGACGATCATCGGGTGGGCGAGGGCGGTCACCGGGCGTCCTTCTCGAAGTCGGCGCGGTCGAAGCGGCGGCCGCGTTTCACGGTGAGGGTGAGGGTGCGCAGGTTGGCGATGTCCCGGAGCGGGTCCTCGTCCAGGACCGCGAAGTTGGCGAGCTTGCCGGCTTCGACACTGCCCATGTCCGCCTCGGTGCCGGCGGCCCTGGCGCCGACCAGGGTCGCCGAGCGCAGGACGTCGGCGGCGGGGATGCCGCATCGGTCGACGAGGAAGGCGAGTTCGCCGTAAAGCGCGGGGAACGGGTCGGCGGGGTCGGTCTCGACATCCGTGCCGGTGCACACGCCGACTCCGGCGCGGTGCGCCTGTGCTGTGACCGCGGCTGCCAACTCGGCGTTACGGCGGGCGCGTTCGGCGGACTCGGCGGTGTCTCCCCGGAGTTCGTCGCTGGTCCACATGGACGCGGTGGCGTCGAGAACGGTCCCGCGGCGGCGCATCTCGGCGAAGAGGGCGTCCAGCTTCGCGTCGTCGCCCGCGGCGAAACGGTCGTGGTCCACCGGGGGTTTGGTCCGGTAGCTGCTCAGCGGCTCGGTGGGGTCCTCGAAGGGGAGCAGGGTGACGTGGGAGACGCTGTCCACGCCCGCGCCGACGACGTCGCCGGGCCCGGCCGGGAAAACGGCGGCGTGCGCCCAGACGGCGATGCCCTGCCGGTGCGCCTCGGCGGTGACGGCGGCGACGGTCGCGGCGTCCAGGTCGGCGTAGACCTTGATCGCGGCGGCGTGGGTGCCACGGGCCAGCGCGACGGCGATCGTGAGGTCGGTGCCGGGGGTGACGGCCTGCATCCAGGGGACGGCGCCGGGCACGGCCCCCCGGCAGACCTCGTGGGTGCGCGGGTCGTCGAAGAAGGAGGGCCCGGCCATGAGCGCCGCGTAGCGGATGTCGGGGCCGGGGATCTCGCCGACCAGGGTGGCCCGGGCGAGGTCGCCGATCTGCCGCAGGTCGTCGGCCATGTCGCGGACGGCGGTGACCCCGCTGTGCACCAGGCGCCGGAGCACCGCCTCGGCCACGGGCCGGTCCGGCGGGGTGGCCAGGTGCTGGTGGGTGTCGATCAGGCCGGGGACCACGAACCGCCCGGCGAGGTCGACTCGGGGTGCGCCGGCCGCGACCGGGGGCAGCGGGTCGCCGTCCCCGGTGACGGTGTGGATCCGGGCGCCGTCCGTGACGATCGTGGTGTCCGGGCGGGGCCGGGCGCCGGTGCCGTCGAAGAGGGTGGCGCCGCGGTAGACCGTGACGGTTCCGGCGGGTGGTGCGGCCCAGGGGGTCGGAGCACCCGGGGGCAGGTCGGTCATGGTCACCTTCGGTCCGCGAGATCGTGTGCTGTTACGCTCTACGTAACAGCTGTATCGTGTGATGAAAACGCAAGGTACTGTACTCCGTGACCGGCGGATCACCGCAAGGACCCGGACCGGACAGGTCACCGCCCGGACGCCCCGGCCCGTGGCCGCACCGTGGACGAGAGGGAAGAACCGCCGTCATGCCCGTCGCACCCCATGCCGCGGCACCGTCCAGGTCCGCCGTGGACAAGGCGCTCGACCTGGTCGAGGCCGTTTCCCGCGCACCGCACCCGGTGCGGCTGACCGATCTGGCCGCCGAGGTGGGCCTGCACCGCGCCACCGCCTACCGGATCCTGCTGGACCTGGTCCGGCGGGGCTGGGTACTGCGGGCCGGTGACCGTTATCTGCCTGGTGCCGCCGTGCTCCGGATGTCCGCCTCGGCCGCGGGCAACTCGCTGACCGCGCTGGCCCGTCCGGTACTGGAACGGCTGTCCGCCGCGACCTCGATGATGGTCAACCTCCAGGTGCTGGAGGAGGGCGGCGCCCGGGTGATCGACGTGGTCAGGCCCGAGCGGCTTGCCATGATCAGCCACTTGCGGGGCGAGTTGCTGCCGCTCCGGCGGTTCGCCGGGCCGCTGGCCCTGGTCGCCGCGCTGGAACCGGACGCGAGGAGGAGGTGGCTGGCCGGACTCGCCGAGAACGCCGCCGACGTGGCAAGGGAGTTGGCCGAGGTGGAGCGGACCGGTGCGGCCGTGGAGCGCGGCCGTAACGACAAGCTGGTCGCCTCGGTCAGCCGGGCGGTGGTGGCCGACCCCGGCGCGCCGGTCTGCGCGGTGACGGTCGTAGGGCCGGACGCCGAGTTCGACGGGCCGGGACTCGCCTTTGTGGAGCGGGAGCTGCGCGCGGCCACCGACGAGTTGGTGACGGCCCTGACCGCCGGGGCGCCGGAGGCGGGCCGGTGAGCGGCATGCTGGTTCTGGACCGCCGCCAGACGGCCGCCGCGCTGCGCCCGGACGCCGTCCTGGACGCGGTGGGCCGGGCCCTGGTCTCCGTCGCCCACGAGGAGGTCTCCGTCCCGCCGCGGATCGCCGCGCTGACCCCGACCGGCCTGCTGGGCGCGATGCCCGGTTGGGTCCCGGGGCTCGGGGCGGCCGCGAAGCTGGTGACCGTGACCGCCGATCCCGGCCACCCCGGACGCAGCTTCCACCGGGGTCTGGTGGCGCTGTTCGACGAGCACGACGGACGGGCGCTGGCGCTCGTGGACGGCGAGCCGCTGACCGAGGTCCGCACCGCGGCGGTCGCCACCCGCGGCGCACTCGCACTGGCGGTACGGCCCGGCCTCGGCCGGGTGGCCGTGGTCGGGACCGGCGCGCAGGCACGCGCCCAGCTGGCGTTGCTCGCGGCGGTGCTGCCGGGGGCCCGGGTGACGGTGGCCGGCCGTGACCCGCTGCGGGCCCGCGCGGCGGCCGCGCTGTTTCCCGGCGCCCGGGTCGCCCGCGGTGTCGAGGACGCGGTGCGCGCGGCCGACGTGGTGTTCTGCTGCACCGGCGCCACCGCACCCGTCATCCGCCGCGAGTGGCTCGCTCCCGGCACCCATGTCTCGTCCGTCGGCGGCTCCCGGGGACCCGAACTGGACGCGGGGACCGTGCGGGACGCGATCCTGTTCGCCGAGTGGACCGGCGCGGCCGGCTCGCCCCCGCCGGCGGGCGCCCATGAATTCCAGGACCTCGCCCCCGGACGGGCGTTGACCCTCCTCGGGTCCGTCCTGGACGGCACCCGTCCCGGCCGGGACGGTGACACCGACGCGCTCACCGTCTTCAAGTCCACGGGCCACGCGGCTCTCGACGTCGCGGCGGTCCGGGTGGCCTACGAGGTGGCACTCGAACAGGGCTGGGGCGTGCGCGTGGACCTGTGACGGGCCGGACGGCAGCCCCGGCGTCCGGCGGGAGTCCCCCGCCCCACAGCCTTTATTTCACACTACACCTAGATGCATAATGCCGTTATGGAGAGCGTCGCGGGGTCGCCGGAGCAGTTGATGATCGCCGTGGAACAGCTGGTGCGCCATGTGCGGCACAGCGCCACGGCCGGCGGGCTGAGCACCGCCGCCTCCTCCGCGCTGGCCCGGCTCGGCCGCGAGGGTCCGCTGCGGCTGACCGAACTGGCCCGCGCGGAAGGCGTCTCACAGCCGGGGATGACCCAGCTCGTGGGCCGGCTGGAGCGCGCGGGGCTGGTGACGCGCAGCGCCGACGCCACCGACGGCCGTGGCGTCCTCGTGGAGATCACCCCTGCCGGCCTCGACGTCTTCCGGCAGCGGCGCGCCGAACGCGCCGACGCGCTGCGGGAGTTGATCGGGGAGCTGACCGAGCCCGAGCAGCGGGCCGTCCGCCTCGCCCTGCCCGCCCTGGCCCGGGCGATCGAGGAGCGCCGGGCCCGCGGCTGAACCCCCCGACGCCTCCCCCAGGCTGTCCCGTCCGTCCGCATCCGGAGAGAGGACCGTTGATGAGTGCTTCGCACCCGAGGACCGCGAGCCCGTTCAGGCAACCGAAGGCCGTGTGGGCCGTGGCGTTCGCCTGTGTGATCTCGTTCATGGGCATCGGTCTGGTGGACCCGATCCTGCCCGCCCTGGCCACGAGTCTGCACGCCTCCCCCAGTCAGGTCTCGCTGCTGTTCAGCAGCTATCTGATCGTGACCGCGGTCGCGATGCTGATCGTCGGCTGGGTGTCCAGCAGGATCGGGGCCAAACGCACCCTGGTCACCGGGCTGGCGATCATCGTGGTGTTCGCCGCGCTCGCCGGCACGTCCGGCTCGATCAACGGCATCGTCGGCTTCCGCGCCGGGTGGGGGCTGGGCAACGCCCTGTTCATCGCCACCTCGCTGGCCGTCATCGTCGCCTCGGCGAGCGGCGGCTTCGGCGGCGCGATCATCCTCTACGAGACCGCCCTGGGCCTCGGCATAGCCGTCGGCCCCCTGCTCGGCGGCGAGCTGGGCGCCATCAGCTGGCGGGGTCCCTTCTTCGGGGTGGCCGTCCTGATGGCGATCGCGCTCGTCGCCACGCTGGCCTTCGTGCCGGCGCCGCCCAAGCCGGAACGCCGCACCTCGCCCCTGGCACCGATCGCGGCACTGCGTCACCGCGGTCTGCTCACCATGGGCATCATGGCCCTGCTCTACAACTGGGGCTTCTTCACGATGCTCGGCTACGCGCCCTACCCGATGGAGCTGGACGCCCATCAGCTGGGACTCGTCTTCACCGGCTGGGGTCTGCTGGTCGCCGCCTTCAGCGTCTTCTTCGCGCCGCGCCTGCAGGCCCGCTTCGGCACCGCGCCCGTGCTGTACGCCAACCTCGTCGGCCTCGGCGCGGTGATGGCCGTCATCGCCTCCGGGGTCGACACGCCGACGGTCGTGATCGTCGCCGTCATTGCGTCCGGGATCTTCATCGGCATCAACAACACCCTGACCACACAGGCGGTGATGGTGGTCTCCCCGGTGGAACGACCGGTGGCCTCCTCCGCCTACGGGTTCCTGCGGTTCATCGGCGGCGGCCTGGCCCCGTACGTGGCCGGCAAGCTCGCCGACGCCACCGATCTGAGCGTGCCGTTCTACCTGGGCGCCGGCACCTTCCTGCTGGCCATTCCGGTCCTGGCCAGCGGACACCGGCTGCTGAGCGAGGCCGAGTCCCGCCTCGGCGGCGGGGAGCCGGTCGCCCCGGCCCTGACGCCCGTCGGGCGCCGGGCCGCGGACGGCACCGGACCGGTCGTCGTGGCCGTCGGCAACCACGAGCGGGCCGCGGCCATCGTCGACGCGGCCGCCCGGCTGGCCCGGGACACCGGCAGCCCGCTGGAGGTGGTGCACGTCCAGCGGACCGCCGTCGTCGAGGAGCAGGCCGCGGACACCGAGACCGCCGAGGAGGCCCGGGCGGCCGTGACCGCCCATCTGGACCGGCTGGCCGCGCAGGGGTTCCCCGCCACCGGGCAGGTCCTGGACAGCGTCGGCGATCACGCCGCGGCGGGGCGGGTGCTGGCCCGCCACGCCGCCGACGTCCACGCCCGTGCGGTCGCCGTCGGACGTTCGCCGCGCGGTCCGCTCGCCCAGTTCACCGACGGCAGTCTCACCACCGCGCTCGCCCACGCCGCGACCTGCACGGTCGTACTCGTCGACCCGGCCGACGCGCCCCTGCGGCTGACGGCGTCCACCCTCGTGGAACTGCGCGACACCCCGGCCTGATCCGGCGGTTCGGCCGGCCCGGCACCGCTCAGCCGGCCGGGCGGTGGTCCTCGACGGCGCGGTCCCCGGCGTCCTCGCCCACGGCCGCCGAAGCGTGTCCCTCCTGCGAGGTGATCACCTTCGAGGGGCGGTTGCCGCGGTCCAGGACACCGCCGGTGACGGCCAGCGCCAGGCCTGCCATCGCCAGGGCCGCGCCGACCAGGTTGGGGGCCGCCCAGCCCCAGCCCGCCGAGATGACCACGCCGCCGAGCCAGGCGCCGGCCGCGTTGGCCAGGTTGAAGGCGGAGTGGTTGGAGGCGGCCGCCATCGTCGGGGCGTCCTTCGCGTTGATCATCAGCAGCATCTGGACGGGCGTGGTGATCAGCGCGCCCATCGCGCCGATGAAGGTGACCGTCACCAGGGCCGGGACCGTGCTGTGCACGGTGAAGTAGAACGTCACCAGCGCGGCCGCCAGCAGGATGATCCCGGCGTACAGCGTCGGGCGCAGGGCCCGGTCGGTGAGGGGACCCGCGGCCAGGGTGCCGAGGGTCATGCCGACGCCGTACAGGGCGAGGACCCAGGTGGTCGAGGCGTCGGAGATCCCGGTCAGGTGCGTCAGCATGGGGACGAGGTAGCTGTAGACGGCGAAGAAGCCGCCGAACCCGACGACGGCGGTGCCGAGGCCGATGAAGACCTGCCGGTTGCCCATCGCCCGCAGTTCCCGCCGGACCCCCGCCTGCGGGCCGCGCGGCTGGTGGGGCACGAGGAGAGCGAGCGCGGCGAGCGCCACCAGACCGATGACGGCGACCGCGCAGTAGGCGTACCGCCAGCCCAGGTGCTGGCCGAGGGCGGTACCGGCGGGGACGCCGACGATGTTCGCGACGGTGAGTCCGAGGAAGACGCTGGAGACGGCGCGTGCCGCACGCTCGGGAGCCACCAGCCGGGAGGCGACGACGGCGCCCACGCCGAACAGCGCGCCGTGCGGCAGTCCGGCCAGGAAGCGCGCGGCGAAGAGCAGGCCGAAGTTCGGGGCGAGCGCGGACGCCGTGTTGCCCACCACGAACAGCCCGGTCAGCAGGAGCAGCAGCCGCTTGTGGGGAATCCGCGCTCCGATGCCGGTCAGCACGGGCGCGCCGACGACGACGCCCAGGGCGTAGGCGGAGACGAGGTTGCCGGCGTGCGGAACCAAGACACCGACCCCGTCGGCGATCTGGGGCAGCAGGCCCATGGTGGCGAACTCGGTGGTGCCGATACCGAACGTGACGACGGCAAGGGCAAGCAGGGCCAAAGGCATGGTGGGTGAGCGAACCTTTCGGGGACGGCGGTCCGGGGACGGGGAGCGGGACGGGTCCGGGAGATGTCTTCGTTCTCCGGGACCGGTCGCGCCGAGCGCCCTTGCCCAGCACACCCCCGTGAACGTTGCAGCGAGCTGGACCGGATGCGCATTCCTCGATCGGCCGGGACTCCGGGGTGACCTGCGTCACTGCCGACCCGGCCGGAGCCACAGCACGCCTCTCCGGGGGCGGGTGCGACCGCGCCCGGCCGGGCCGGGCCGCCCGGTGTCGCGTCGGCCAGGATCCGGCGGCGCCCGAGCGCGGCCCAGGCGACGAGCGGTGCGAGCACACGTACTCCAGCGGCGGCGGTGGACACCGGCAGCACGAACACCAGCAGGACACGCGCCAGCGCCTCGGCGGTCAGCCCGGCGCCCAGGACCAGGGTCTGGGTATGGTGTGCGCGACGCAGCCGGGCCTCAGCGGATGGGCGCCCGCGCAGCCGGCCGGCCAGGTGGCCGGTGGCCGGTGTGCCGCGCATCCGGCTTCAGGAACACCAGGACCGCGAGGCCGCTCACCAGCGGGTCCCGCCGGAGCAGCACGCGCGGTTCGGCGGTGAGCGCGGCGGAGGCCGCCGAGAGGCCTTGCATCAGCAGCACGGCGACGGCCGGGGCGTCGCCCCGGCGGTCGTGCAGCGCGGTGGCGCCGACCCAGACAGCGGCCACCTCCGACGCGGCGGGCAGGGCGGGCAGGGTGTCCAGTCCGGCGAGGACGCAGCCGTAGCAGGCGAGGGAGACGATGCCGGGGTCGAGGGCGAGCCGGATCAGACGCGTCAGGCGTCCGGTGCGGCGGGTGCGGGACGGTTCCATGGCTTCTCTCACGCCGATCTGCTCGGCGCCGCGGCGCGAGAGACGGCGCACCGCGTGGCGGCACGGGTGCCGGCACGGCTGGAGAAACAGAGCCACGACCGCGATCCGCGCCGTTTCGTGGAGGAGATCGCCGGCGAGTTCCTGCCCCTCGCCCCGGCACGCGCCGACGAGGCGGTGGTCCGGCTGGAGTTCTCGGTGGCCGCGATCACACCCCACGCCGGGCCCGATCGCCGTCGAACTCCACGACGACTGCGGGACATCGACGGCCGGCTGCTGCGCCGCCTGGGCGTGGACGACCCGGTGGCGACGGAACACCTCGCCGCCGTCCTCGACGGCCTCGCCCTCAGTGCGGCACTCCACCCGGACCGGCTGGATGCGGACACGGTCCGCGCGGTCCCGCGCCACCATGTGGCACAGCTCCCCCGCGCACGCTGAACGGGGTCAGGCGCCGGTGGCCCGCCGGCACTCCGCGCACAGGCCCCACAGGTGATCTCGGCCTCGTCGACGGCGAAGCCCAGATCCTTATCCAGATCCTTTCCGGGCGTCAGACAGGGCGCCGCGCCGACGCTGCAGTCGACGTCCTCGATCAGACCGCAGCGGCGGCGGACGAGGTGATGGTGGTTGTCGCCGACCCGCAGCTCGTACCGGACGGGTGAACCGGCGGGCTCGATGCAGCGGACGAGCTCCGCCTCGGCCAGATCGTCCAGGACGTTGCAGAGGCCCTGCCGGGAGAGCCCACCGGCCGCGGCGCGGGCCGCGCCGATCCGCGCGGACCTCATGGGCCACGGGACCTGCGGGCCCCGGATGCCAGGGCACGCCGCGCGGTGCTTCGCGGGTGAGGCCCGCGTGGAGCACCCGTTCGAGTCCGCGCCGGCGGACGCGCGGTTCCACGACTACGCACGGCCGAAATTCATCTGACGGTTCCTCACATTGCGTCACAGCGGCGGGAATTCGGTCCGTCGCACTGGCGCGGCACACGTCCCACCCGGTATCTCATGCCTCTGACAGCGTTGGTATCCCGTGTCGGAGTGAAGGGAAATCCCGTGCGACTGCGCCCCCTGCGCGTCCTGTGCTGTTCCGCCCTCCTCGCCCTGCCGGTGCCCGCCCTGCTGCCGGGGACCGCTTCGGCGGCCGTCCCCGCCGCACCGGTCTACCTGCAGAACGTCGTCACCGGCCTGAACGCCGCCGACAGCGGTGGCACCGTGGCGGCCCACAACCCCAAGGGCAACGAAGACCACCAGCAGTGGACAGCCGTCGCGGCCGCCGGCGGCTACCAGCTCCGGAACTCCGACGAGTCCGGTACCTGCCTGGGACGCAGCGCCACCGCCGCGGTGACCGCGGCCTGCGGCGCGGACGGCACCACCTGGACCCTCACGGCCGGCGCCGACAGCACCTGGACCGTCGCCGTCCCCGGAACCTCGCAGTACCTCACCGGCTCCGCCTCCGGCGCCGTACAGCTCGGCCCCGCGGGCGACCCGGCCCGCTGGTACCTCACCCCGACCTCCTACGCCACCACGGCGATGCCCTCCGCCGACACCCGCACCCTGGACCAGGTCACCTTCCTGACCGCGCACAACGCCTTCGCCAACGGCTCCGACGGGAACTTCGCCTCGTTCCCGGTCAGCCTGTTCCCCAACCAGAACTACGGCATCAGCCGGCAGCTGTCCGACGGCGTCCGCGGCTTCATGCTCGACGACTACACGGTCTCCGGCCGGGCCGTGCTCTGTCACAACAGCTGTGACGGCGTCAGCAGCCCCGTCCCGCTCGCCACCGACCTCCAGCGCATCGTCGACTTCCTCAAGGCCGACCCCGGCCGGTTCGCCACGGTCTTCCTGGAGGACTACGCCTCCTCCGACGTGCTGAAGTCCTCCCTGGCCTCGGTCAACGGCCTCTCCGACGTGCTGTACCGGCCGGACCAGGAGGGTGTCGCGGCCAGGGGCTGGCCCACGATGGCCGACCTGGCCGCCCGCGGCAGACAGCTGCTGATCTTCAGCGACCGGACCCGGGCGAGCGACACCGCGAGCGGCTGGGCCACCCGTGACACCTTCGGCGTGATGTACCAGCGCGAATGGACCGTGGAGAACTACTGGTCCATGGGCGGCGGCATAGGCGGCTCCGACTGGTCCTGCTACAGCCGCTGGGGCACCGACAGACCCCTCACCACCGACTCGGCGGCCTTCCACCCGCTCTTCGTCATGAACCACTTCCGGGACTACCCGATCGGCTCCACCGCCGCCACCGACAACGGCAAGCTCCTCAACCGGGCCCAGAACTTCTGGGCTCCGGCCGCCCGCAAGAAGCCCAACTACGTCGCCGTGGACCGATACGACACCGGCTCGCCCGCGCCGCTCACGACCGTCGGCACCCTCAACACCTACGTCCTCGCACCGGGCCGGTGAGACGACTCGCGCAACAGCCGACGTTCTTCAACGCTCGGCGACACCCGCGCGAAGAGCGGGTGTCGGAGGCAAACACCTGGCCAACTCCTTCCGTGCGTTGGCCCGGAGTTCATCAGCCGCCCCTGATGCCCCCCACCTCCCGGGGCCCACAGTGAACGGCGGCCCGTCCTCGCGGCCGGGCCCGCCGTCACTCCCGCAAAGGTTCTCGCCCCCGAGAACTTGAGAAAAGGAGCATCCATGGCCGAGTTGACCCGTCGCAGACTCCTGGGCTCCGCCGCCGGCGCGCTCGGCGGCGCCGCGGCCCTCTCCCTGCTGCCGCCCAGCGTCCAGCAGGCCGTCGCCGCCGGACCGCCGAGGAACAGCTCGCTGCGCGACATCGAACACGTCGTCATGCTGATGCAGGAGAACCGGTCCTTCGACCACTACTTCGGCACTCTCTCCGGCGTCCGCGGCTTCGCCGACCCGCACGCGCTGAAGCTGGACAACGGGCAGTCCGTCTTCTACCAGCCCGACGCCGTCAACCCCAAGGGCTACCTGCTGCCCTTCCACCTCGACACGCACACCTCCAGTGCCCAGGCCATCCCCTCCACCAGCCACGCCTGGTCCGTACAGCACCAGGCCTGGAACAACGGCAAGATGGACCAGTGGCTGCCCGCCCACCGCAAGGCCGACGGCGTGAACGGCCCGTATGTGATGGGCTACTACACCCGCAAGGACATCCCCTTCCAGTTCGCCCTCGCGGAGACCTTCACCATCTGCGACAACTACTTCTGCTCCGTCTTCGGCCCCACCTGGCCGAACCGGCTGATGTGGATGACCGGGTCCATCGACCCCGGCGGCACCCTGGGCGGCCCGATCATCAGCAACGTCGCACCGACTCCCTACCGCTGGACCACCTACGCCGAGCGCCTCCAGGCCGCCGGCGTCAGCTGGAAGGTGTACCAGGAGGAGGACGACTACGGCACCAACATGCTCGAGCAGTTCGCGTCGTTCAAGAACGCGCAGCCCGGCTCCGACCTGTACGAACGGGGCGTACGCCCGCAGCCGCAGGGCACCTTCGAGGACGACGCCCGCAACGACCGTCTGCCGACCGTGTCCTGGATCTGCCCCACCAGCTACCAGTCGGAGCACCCGAACTACCTGCCGGCCGCGGGCGCCGACTATGTGGCCTCCAAGATCGAGGCGATCGCGTCGAACCCCAAGGTGTGGCGCAAGACCGCGTTCATCCTCAACTACGACGAGAACGACGGCCTGTTCGACCACGTGGCGCCGCCGACCCCGCCGGCGGGCACCAAGGACGAGTTCATCCAGGGCCTGCCGATCGGCGGCGGCTTCCGGGTCCCCGCCATCATCGTCTCGCCGTGGACGGTGGGCGGCTGGGTCGCCACCGAGGCCTTCGACCACACCTCCGCGCTGCAGTTCCTCGAACGCTTCACCGGCGTCGAGGAGCCGAACGTCACCGACTGGCGCCGCCAGACCTTCGGCGACCTCACCAGCGCCTTCCGGTTCCGTGAGGGCCGTCCGCGCCCGCCGCGCCTGCCGCACGACACGGCCGAGCAGCTGGAGAAGGCCAAGGAGGAGGTCGCCACGCTCCCCAAGCCCACGCTCCCGCAGGCCGACCAGAGCTACCCGCACCAGGAGAAGGGCCACCGCCCCCGCACCTGACCTCCGGCACGCCCGCCGCCGCGGTGAGCGGCGGCGGGTGCCCGGCGGACGGTCCGTCCTACGGCTTGGCCGCCGGCTCGAGCGCGCCGACCGCCGCGGCCGCCGCGGAGGAGTCCTCGCCGTAGAAGATGTCGATGTCGACCTCTTCACCGCCCATGGTCAGCGTGTCCCAGGCGCCGCTGAGGACGAGCATCCGCAGGGTGGCGGGCTGCAGGGTGCGCAGGCGCTCCAGGATCGCCTCGTCGTCCGGCATTCCCTCCAGCCGCAGGGCCAGCCGCGCGCGGATGGCCTGCATGCGCTCCAGCAGCGTCTTGGTGTCCGCCTCGCGGTCGGGCTCGTCGGGGATCCCGTCGATGCCGTGGCCGATGATGTCCTTGATGGCCCAGGTCACACCCTGGTCGTCGGTGGTGACCATCGCCTTCCAGGCCCGGCTCTTGTGCCGGTACTGGAGCATCGACATGGCCGCCTCGTGCCGCAGGAAGTCCGCGTCCCGGAACGGCCGTCCGTTCCACGCCCCGTTCAGGGACCGGGCCAGCGAGACAGCGGACGCCAGGCCGCTGTTCAGGCCGCGGCCCGGCCAGAAGTGGATGGCGTTGGCGGCGTCGCCGAGGAGGAAGCCGTAGGTGCCCGGCGAGTTGGCGGTCGGTGGCAGCAACTCGGCGGAGAAACGCGGGCGTTGCACCATGTCGAGGCGGAAGCTGGTGACCGCCGACAGGTCGTCGGACTCGACGCCGAACAGCAGCAGCCCCTCGCGAACCCGGCGCCACAGCGGCGAGCCCTTGACCAGGGCGGGCAGGAACAGCGTGCCGTGGGTCGCGCACTGGAAGTCGCCGTACTGGTCGCGGTCCATCAGGCACGGCCGGGAGGCGATGCACTCCTCGAAGACGCGGCGGACCGGGTCCAGGCCGATGACCTCCGCGGCCTCGGTGTCGGTCAGGCGCATGTTGAGGAAGCCCTCGCCACGCAGCGAGTTGAGCAGGAAGCGGTTCTGGGCGACGGTCAGCAGCACCGCCATGGGGTCGGTCAGGCCGGACTTGACGCGCAGGCCGAGGACGACGTCCTGGAGGTGGCGCCCGTCGAGGGAGTAGATCGACTCGTCGGCCTTGCCGAAGCGGGCGGCGAAGCGCTCCCGGGTGCGCGAGCGGCCGCCGTCGCAGATCGCGAGCACGTGCTGGGTGGCGAGAGCCTCCTGCTGCTCCTCCGCGTCGAACCGGGCGGGTATGAGCCGGATCCGGTCCCGCTTCTCGTTCGCCAGCTCCAGCAGGCGGTCCTCGATGTAGGCGATGCGCATGTTGCGCGGGTGGTTGTCGCCGACCGAGTCCGGGCCGGAGGGCCACATCTCGGTGTAGTGCTCGGGGTCGAAGAGCCGCTCCCGGACCTCCTCGGGCCAGGCGAGGTACTGGCGGCTCTGCACGGTCACCACCTGCAGCCGCCGGACGTTGCCCTCCTCCGGGCTCTTCCAGACGATGGCGCGGCCCTGCTTGCGCCACCTGCCGTCGTAGACCGTGATCTGCGCCTGGGGTCCGAGGAAGTGCTCCAGGAGCAGGGCGAAGGACAGGCCGACCGGGCCGCCGCCGGCCACCGTGACCCGCAGGACGGGCCCGCTTTCGCTCTCCTTGGCGCCGTGCGTCACGGAGCGCGGCAGGGAGAGCGCCATCAGCGTCTCCATGGCGTCCGCGACCTCGAAGCGGAACTCCTGGTCACCCAGGGAGATCTCGTCACCGGGCTGCAGCAGCCGGGACTCCACTTCCTCCCCGTTGACCAGGGTGCCGTTGCTGCTCTCCAGGTCACGCAGGACGTAACCCTTGTCCTCGTCGAAGACGATCTCCGCGTGGAAGCGGGAGACGCTGAGGCTGGAGATGACGACGGTGTTCTCCGAGTTGCGTCCGAAGGTGACGCGGGTGTCCAGGACCGGGATGCGCTCCCCCGCCAGCAGACCTTCTAGTCCGACCAGCACCGGTGCCACGGCACTTCCTTCCACAAGCTCGTCATGTTGTTGAACCGGGACACCGGTCACGCGTCTGTCCGCCGACCGCCCCACCGGGGAGCATATACTTGCTTAACCAAGTATTTCCAGTGCGCGCTTCGGTATAATCCCTGCCGATCTGACGGGAGTTCGTCGGTTTTCGGCCATTGCGGACGGGGGGTCGAAGCCGTGCAGCGGGCCGGACGGATGCCGCCCGGCCCGCCCGGGATCAGCGGCCGCGGCCGTCGGACCGCTTGCGGTGCAGAGTGAAGTTCTCGAAGACGGACAGTCCGCCGTGGGGCTTGTCGACGTTGTAGTAGGTGACGTGCATCCGGGTGGTGTCACCGGGGTGCCGGCCCGGATCGACGGTGAAGGCGGCGAAGCCGTAGGGGTGCTCGACGTCCCGGACGCCCACCCAGACGGCCTGCTCCTTCACGTAGGTGGAGGTGCGCTTGCCGTTGGAGCCGGCGGTGGCCGACACCGCGGTGATCACCTTGCCGGTGCCGTCCGTGAAGAACTTCTCGTTCGTGGTGCCCGAGACACCCCCGCCGCCGAGGATCATGTGCACGGTGCCGAGGTCGGCGTCGATGTCGTCGGTGGCCCTGGAGACCGGATTCGGGGTGAGGGTCTCACTGCCGGCCACCACACCCCGCACGGCCAGCGAGCGCTCGTAGTTGTGCTCGTGACCGCAGAGCACCAGGTCGACGCCGTAGCGGTCGAACAGCGGGCCGTACTTCTCGCGCAGGCCGAGATCCGCGCCGTTGGCGTCCGAGGAGCTGACCATGACCTGGTGCATGGCCACGACCACCCAGTCGACGTCCGTCGAGGAGCGGGCCGCCTTCAGCTCCCGCTCCAGGAAGGCGAGCTGGCGGCCGCCCGAGTAGCCGCTGATGTAGACGTCACCGCCGTCCTGGAGGCAGTTGTCGTCGTTCTGCAGCACGATCACCCGCAC
Organism: Streptomyces sp. NPDC059224; assembly: GCF_042754285.1. Classification (NCBI taxonomy): domain Bacteria; kingdom Bacillati; phylum Actinomycetota; class Actinomycetes; order Kitasatosporales; family Streptomycetaceae; genus Streptomyces; species Streptomyces sp. NPDC059224. The sequence goes on along the minus strand of NZ_JBHZAN010000031.1, from coordinate 62,229 downwards.
CGAGCCGGCCGTGAACGCGTACCACAGGCCGGCCAGTTCGGCGTCCGTCTCGGTGGAGGGGAGGGAGAAGTAGGTCTGGTAGGCGCCGAGTCCGAGCGGGCCGTTGGCCTTCTCGATCTCATGGTTGCCGGCCGCCGGCATCCAGGGGCGGAAGCGCGCCGAACGGGTGTTGTTGGTGAAGAAGTTGTTCCACGTCCGCACCCGGTCGACATCGAGGTTGGCGTAGCAGAGGTCGCCGTTGAGGAGGTGGAACAGCGGGGCGACCTGCTCGATTCCGGTGACGATGTCCTTCGTCGCGGGCGTGGAGTTGGCGTCCAGGGCGACGGTGCCGTCGGCCGCCCAGGTGACCTGCGGGGCGGACTGGTCACCGAAGCTGGTGAAGGTGACCGGCCGGCGTCCCTGCGGGGCCGTACGGAACGTACCGCTGTCGGGGGCCGCCCCCTCGTGCGTGGCGAGGTAGAGGTAGTCCGTGTCGGGGGTGAGCCCCTTCAGCGGGGCGTGGTGGACGTAGACGGTGCGGTTCGAGGTGCCGTCCACGTAGCTGACGGTCCGGGCCTTCTTGCTGGATCCGAGGCCGTGCTCCAGGGTGCCGTAGCGCACGACGGGCTTGCTCACCGGCCGGTCCGTGATCCAGGACACCGTCATCTGGGTGCGCGGGTCGGCCCCGAAGGTCAGGTGCAGGCCCTGGACGGGGGGCGCGCCGGAGGCGTCCGCGGTGAGACGGAAGGCCGGAGCGGTGTCCGGCGCGGCCTGCGCGGTACCCGTGCCGAGCAGCCCGGTGGCGGCGACGCCCGCCCCCGCGCTCCCCAGCAGGCCCAGCGCGTGACGACGGCTGAACCCCTCCGAGCCCTGCGCCGATCTGTCCTGTGTCGAGTCTGCCTGTGTGGTCATGACGCCCTCCCGGCGAACAGCTGAGCTGACAACGACCGCACCCTTGCCCAGCCCAACTGCCCGCACATGAACACCACATGGCCACACGGCCAGCACCGGTCAGGCATCAGGCCGCGCAGACCGGCCCGTGCCCTCGCCTTTACCGGCGGCTGCCCTGGTCTTGACCGGTCCCGCACACCGGAGCAACCGGGTGAGACCCACGTCACGCACGATGTCCTGTCACACATCGCGGCCCGCTCCGGCGATCTCCAAGGACCAGCTCGTCGCCCTGCTTCGCCGGACCGTCAGCCCGCGGTGGGGCGGGGCGCCCTCAGGTGGACCCGCTCGGCGAGTTCGCTCTCGTCGACCAGTTCCAGCATCGGCCGGCCCGGCGCGCACATCATGGTCACCACGAACCGGGTCCGCGCGTCGGTGAGGGCGTTGCCGTCCTGGTAGTGGATCACGTCACCACCGGGCTCCCAGAACGTCCCGCCGGCCTCGACCACCCGCTCGGGCTCGCCCTCCAGCTCGAAGCGGACGGCGCCCTCGAGGACGTACCCGAACGCCGGCCCCGAGTGGCGGTGCGGCGGGGTTCCCGGATCGCCCGGCTCCCACTCGACCTGGATGGTCATCGCCGAGGCCCCCTCGGGGACAGTGATCGGTGCGGCCTCCTGCAGCACCGTCACCGCCGTCCTCCACCCCTCCGCACGGGGCTGCCCGCCTGGCCCCTGCGCCGTGTTCCTGTCCGACATGGTCTGGCACCTCCATGGATTCGTCGTCCCCCGGCATCGGCCTTCACCCCTGATGGCCGGGCACGCGGTGGACCCCGGCACGGCGTGACCGATCCGCACCATTCCGTAATGGTTCGTACCAGTCCGTACCGTTCTGCGCGATGCCAGCTTGAAGCATGACGATCCAACTCGGGAGGACATCGATGCGCGGCGGTGGGAACGGGAACCCGGACGGTCTCCCGGACCGGCTGTCACAGGCTGAGGACGTGCCCGGTCTGTTCTGGTGCAAGACACCAGAACATCTCCGAGAGGATTCCGTCATGAAGGTCGTCGTGATCGGTGGCACCGGGCTCATCGGCTCGAAGCTGGTCGCCAGGCTCGGTGAGCAGGGGCACGAGGCGGTCGCGGCCGCGCCCAGCACCGGCGTCAACACCCTCACCGGCGAGGGTCTGGCCGAGGTCCTCCAGGGCGCCTCGGTCGTGGTCGACGTGTCCAACTCCCCCTCGTTCGAGGACCGTGCCGTCCTGGACTTCTTCCGCACCTCCACGGCCAACCTCCTGCGGGCCGAGGCCGACGCCGGCGTGCGGCACCATGTCGCACTGTCCGTGGTGGGCACCGACCGGCTCCAGGAGAGCGGATACTTCCGGGCCAAGAAGGCCCAGGAGGACCTGATCAAGGCGTCCGGCATCCCGTACTCGATCGTCCACGCGACCCAGTTCTTCGAGTTCGCGAAGGGGCTGGCCGACGGGGTCACCGAGGGCGACACCGTGCGCCTGCCGGACGCCAAGATCCAGCCCCTGGTCTCCGACGACGTGGCCGCCGCCGTGGCCCGCGCCGCGGTCGGCGCGCCGGTCGACGGCGTGGTGGAGGTCGGCGGTCCCGAGGCCTTCCAGCTGGAGGAGTTCATCCGGATCGCGCTGGACGCGGCGCACGACCCCCGCAAGGTCGTCACGGACCCGCAGGCGCGCTACTGGGGTGCCGAGCTGCGGGAGGACACGCTGCTGCCCGGTCCGGACGCGAGCCTTGGCGAGGTCAGGTTCACCGACTGGCTCACGCGGCAGCGGTAGCCCTGGACCGACGTGGCCCCCGTGCGACGGCGGACGGGGGCCGCGTCCCGGGCTACGACGCGCCGGCCAGCACCGCGGTGACGCACAGCGCCATCACCACGGTGATCAGGATCATCGCGGTCAGGGTCCCGCGCAGCCAGTGTCCGAAGCGGGCGCGATGCCGCTGTTCCACCACGTCGATGCTCGCCGCGATGTGCTCCGTGACCATGCGGGCCACATACGTCTGTTCCGCGAGATACCAGCGTTCGATGTCCGCCCTCTGGCTCTGCGTCAGTCCCGGTTCCCTCGCGGTGAAGTCCGCGACCCGCCGCCGGGCCGCCCGAAGATGCGCCTGCTGGTAGAGGAAGTCCTGGATGTCGGTCAGGCCGCGGGCGGCCTCCTCGTTCGTGTCCATGGTGTGCTCCCCAGATGAGGCGGCGGCAGTCCGGCCGGTCACTGCGGTGCGGGCGCGGTGCACGCGCGTCGGCGCCGGGGCGGAGAGCAGCGCGCACGAACGGTCGGGCCGGAACTGGTCGGGCCGGCGAACTCGCGAACGCCGCGCCGAGAGCTGGAGCAGGCAACGTGAACGACCAGCGTGGCAACATCCGGGTGAAGCCGCAAGGGCACGGACACGGGTGCGGTTCTCCCCCACGAACTACGTCAATGGGCGGATTCGGTCCCGGCGGCGGCCCTCTGGCCTGCTTCGCGTGGCCGTGAGGCCGGACACGCCGAGGGGAGAAGCCATGAGCCCGGAATCACGGAACGTCGTCCTCGCCCACGGAGGCTTCGTGTGCACTCCTGCGGCGGTGCCGTGAGCTCCCAGGCGGGCGGTCACCTCAAGGTCGCGGCGCTGGTGCACGTCGCCGCGTTCGCGCCCGGCCAGGGCGTCGGTGAGCACACCCATCCATCGCGGACCCGCCGCCCGACGCCCCGGTGCCGCCCATCCTGCCGCCCGGGGACGGCTTCCTGTTCCCGGACCGGGAGAAGTCCGCGGACTCCTTCGCCGCCGACGTGCCCGCCCAGATGGCGGCGTTCATGGCCCACTCGCAGGTTCCGTGGGGCGTCGACGCCCCCAACGGCGCGGTGTCGGAGCCGGCCTGGCGGCGTAGGACGAGCTGGTACCTGGTCGCCGCCGACGACCGTGTGATCCCGCCCCCGGCGCAGCGGGCGACGTCGGAGCGGGCGGGCTCGACGGTCGCCGGGGTTCCCGGCAGCACGTCCGGGTACGTCTCGTGGCCGGACCCGGTGGCCGGCCCGGTCGAGCGGGCCGCCGCCGGACACTGTCCCCGGAGCGTCCCGCTCGCGGCCGGGACCCGGGCAGCCCGCTCGGCCCGGGCCGCCGGGGGCCGCCACCCTCTCAGCTGTCGTAGTCGACCGTCAGCTTCTCGGAGACCGGATACGTCTGGCAGGTGAGGACGTAGCCGGCCTCCACCTCGGCCGGTTCCAGGGCGTAGTTGCGGCGCATGTCGGCCTCGCCGTCCGTGATCCGTGCCCGGCAGGTGCCGCAGACGCCGCCCTTGCAGGCGAAGGGAAGGTCCGGGCGGATACGGGCGGCCGAGTCGAGGATTGCGGTGCCGCGCGGCAGTCGGGCGGTGGTGGAGCGGCCGTCGAGGGTGACGGTGACCTCGCTGGCCGGGCCCGTCGTCGCCACCTCCTCGTGGCGGACGGGTTCGACCGGCTCGTCGGCGAAGAAGAGCTCCTGGTGGATCCGCCCGTCGGGGACACCCAGTCCGGCCAGCACCCGGCGGGCGTCGAGCACCATGCCGTGCGGGCCGCACAGCCACCAGTGGTCGGCGCCGGGGACGTCGACGAGTCCCGCGACGAGGGCGGCGAGACGGTCGCCGTCGAGGCGGCCGGAGAGCAGTTCGGCTTCGCGGGGCTCGCGGGACAGCACGTGGGCGAGGTGGAAGCGGGTGCGGAACTCGTCCTTGAGGTCGGCCAGTTCGTCCGCGAACATCACGGTGTCGGTGCGCCGGTTGCCGTAGAACAGCGTGACCCGGGAGCGGTCGTCGGCCGCCAGGACGGATTCGGCGATGGACATCATGGGGGTGATGCCGGAGCCCGCGGCGATCAGCACATGGTGGCCGGGCACCGTGAGGTCGGGGGTGAAGGCTCCGGTCGGGGTCATCACCTGGACGGTGTCGCCGGGCCGCACCTCGTGGACCAGCCAGGAGGAGAAGAGCCCGCCGGGCACCTCCCGGACGCCGATGCGGGGCGCTGCACCGGCCGGTGAGCAGATCGAGTAGGAGCGCCGCTCGTCGCGCCCGTCGATCTCACGCCGCAGGGTGAGCGACTGGCCCGGGCCGAAGGCGAACTCCTCCGCCAGGGCGGCGGGGACGTCGAAGGTGACCGCCACGGCGTCCTCGCACAGGCGCTGGACGCCGGCGACGCGCAGGGGATGGAAGGCTGGGCGGCGCCGGCGGACAGTCGTCGCGGGGGCACCGGCGGCCGGTGCCATCAGCTCTGCCATCAGATCTCCTTGACGTACTCGAACGGCTCGCGGCAGGCCAGGCACCGCCACAGCGCCTTGCAGGAGGTGGCCGCGAAGCGCGAGGTCTCCTCGGTGTCGGCCGATCCGCAGCGCGGGCAGGCGACCGTGCGCCGGGTCGGTGACAGGTTCAGCGGGACGGGACCGGCCGGGTGCCGGGGCGCCGTCGTGGGGGGTGCGATGCCGTGCGCGGCGAGCTTGCGTCGCCCCTCGGGGGTGATCCAGTCGCTCGTCCACGGTGGGTCGAGGACCGTACGGATCTCGACGCGGTCGAAGCCGGCCTCGCGCAGACGGGCGGCGACCCCGGCCCGCATCTCGGCCATGGCGGGACACCCCGAGTAGGTGGGCGTGAGACCGGCGACCACCGTGCCGTCGGCCGCGATCGTCACGCTCCGCAGCACCCCGAGGTCGGCCAGGGTGAGCATGGGGAGTTCGGGGTCGGGGACCTGTTCGGCGAGGTGCCGGGCCCGCCGGACGTCGGGCAGGACGGTCACCATGTCGCCTCCGGGTGGGCGCGGGCCACGCTCTGCAGCTCGGCCAGGAGCGGGGCGAGGTGTTCGGTGTGTCCGCCGTGCCGGCCGTGGCCGGGCAGGGGTGCGGTGCGCGGCATGGGCAGTCCGGCCGCGTCCAGGACCTGCCGGAGGTCGGCGAGGACCGCGTCGCGCGTGTCCTCGGCGGCGAACAGTTCCTCCCAGTAGGGGGCCTGTGACTCCAGGGCCGTCAGCATCCGCCTGTGGGACTCTTCCGTGCCGTCGCCCAGGCGTACCACCCATTCGGCGGCGTACTGCCGGTGGTAGGTCAGCTCCTTCACGCCCTTGGCGGCGATCGCCGAGAGCACCGGGTCGGGGGCGGCGGCCAGTTCGGTGAAGTGGGCGAGGCGCCAGCAGGCGAACACCAGCAGCCGCAGCACGGAGAAGGCGAAGTCGCCGTTGGGGAGTTCGGTGAGGCGTACGTTGCGGAAGTCACCGGCGTCGCGGAAGTAGGCGTAGGCGTCCTCGGTGCGGCCGGTGCCGTCCGTCTGGCCGCAGCGCGCGTACAGCAGCCGTGCCTGGCCCAGCAGGTCGAGCCCGATGTTGGCCAGCGCGACCTCCTCCTCCAGCTCGGGGGCCCGGGTGACCCATTCGGCGAGCCGCTGGGCCAGGACCAGGGCGTCGTCGCCGAGTGCCAGGCACAGGGCGGCCAGGGCGGCGGCGTCGGCACCCTCGGGCACGGCGGTGTCGACGCCGTGCAGCGGGTCCTCGAAGCCGGTGCCGAAGGCCCAGCGGGCGTCGCCGTCGTCGTGGCCCTCGGCCAGCGAAAGGTAGACGTGGTCGTCGCTCATCACCGGCTCCTAGATGTGCGGGACATCGTCGGGGATGTCGTAGAAGGTCGGGTGCCGGTAGACCTTGTCGGCGCTGGGGGCGAAGAAGGGGTCCTTCTCGTCCCGGGTGGAGGCGGCGATGTGGTCCGAGCGCACGGCCCAGATGCTGACGCCCTCGTTGCGCCGGGTGTAGAGGTCGCGGGCGTGGGTGAGGGCCATCTCGTCGTCCGCCGCGTGCAGTGAGCCGACGTGGACGTGGTTGAGCCCGCGCTTGCCGCGGACGAACACCTCGTACAGGGGCCAGTTCTCCGAGTCGCTCATGCGACGGTCTCCTTACGTGCCCGGGCCGCCTGCTTGGCGGCGTGCGCGCCGGCGGCCGCACGCACCCAGGCGCCCTCCTCGTGGGCGTCGCGCCTGCGCTGCATCCGCTCCGCGTTGCAGGGGCCGTTGCCGCTGATGACTTCCTTGAGTTCGGAGAAGTCGGGGGTGCCGAAATCGTGGCGGCCCAGCTCCTCGTTCCAGCGCAGTTCGGGGTCGGGCAGGGTCACGCCCAGCCGGGCCGCCTGGGGCACGGTCATGTCGACGAACCGCCGGCGCAGTTCGTCGTTGCTGTGCCGCTTGATCTTCCAGGCCATCGACTGCGCGGAGTTGGGCGAGTCGTCGTCGGGCGGTCCGAACATCATCAGGGACGGCCACCACCAGCGGTTCACCGCGTCCTGCACCATCTCCCGCTGGGCGTCGGTGCCGCGCATCATCGTCATCAGCAGTTCGTAGCCCTGCCGTTGGTGGAAGGACTCCTCCTTGCAGATCCGCACCATCGCGCGGGCGTAGGGCCCGTACGAGCTGCGGCACAGGGGGACCTGGTTGCAGATGGCCGCGCCGTCCACGAACCAGCCGATGACCCCGACGTCCGCGAAGCTCGGCGTGGGGTAGTTGAAGATCGACGAGTACTTCTGGCGGCCTTCGAGGAGTCGCTGGGTGAGGTCCGCCCGGTCGACGCCCAGGGTCTCGGCGGCCGAGTAGAGGTACAGGCCGTGGCCGGCCTCGTCCTGGACCTTGGCGAACAGGATCGCCTTGCGGCGCAGCGAGGGCGCCCTGGTGATCCACTCGCCTTCCGGCTGCATGCCGATGATCTCCGAGTGCGCGTGCTGGGCGATCTGCCGGACCAGGGTCCTGCGGTAGCCCTCCGGCATCCAGTCGCGCGGTTCGATGCGCTGGTCACGCGAGATCGTCGTCTCGAAAAGGGACTCCAGGTCGTGCTCGGCGTCCCTTCCGGCCGCTTCAGTCATCTCCACCCACTCCCTACCGACCATTCGTTCGGTTCATCATAAGGTATGCCCTCCCGGATCTGGCAAGAGCCGCACCGGTACCCGGCAATCGGAAGCCGCCCGCGCACGGCCACCCGAAGGTCACCAGCTGTAGAAGCCCTGGCCCGTCTTCTGTCCGAGTTCGCCGCGGACCACCTTCTCGCGCAGCAGCCGCGGCGGTGCGAAGCGGTCACCGAGGGTGGCGTGCAGGTGCTCGGCGATGGCGAGCCGGACGTCCAGCCCGACCAGATCGGTCAGCCGCAGCGGCCCCATGGGGTGCCTGTAGCCGAGCCGCATCGCGTCGTCGATGGCCTCGGGCGCGGCGACGCCCTCCTCGACCATGCGGATCGCCTCCAGCCCCAGGGCCAGGCCGAGCCTGCTGCTGGCGAAGCCGGGCGAGTCCTTGACGACGACGTCCTGCTTGCCGAGCGCCCTGGTCCACTCCAGCGCGGCCCGCACGGTGCGCTCGGCGGTGTCGGGGGCGATCACGATCTCGACCAGCGCGGAAGCCGGCACCGGGTTGAAGAAGTGCATCCCGAGGAACCGGTCCGGGCGCCTGAGGACGGCGGCGAGGCCGGTGACCGACAGCGAGCTGGTGTTGGTGGCCAGCACGGCGGTGTCACCCACGGCCTCCTCCGCGGCCCGCAGCAGACGGGCCTTGAGCGCCGCGTCCTCGGGTACGGCCTCCACGACCAGTTCGGCCCCCGTCGGCAGGGCGTCCACCGCGGGCACGACGCTCACCCGGCCGGCCACCCGCTCCGCGGGCTCGTTCAGGTGACCGCGCTCCTCGGCCCGCAGCAGGCTGCCGCCGATCCGCTCCAGCGCCGCGGCGGCGGCCTCCGCTCCGCTCTCCACCACGGTCACGGTGGAACCGGCGGTGGCGAAGGACTGGGCGATCCCCGCGCCCATCCGGCCGCCGCCGATGACGGCGACGGTGCCGGGTGCCGATGTCATGCGTGGCTCCTCTTCTCCGGGTTCTCCGGGCGACGTGTCCCGCGGTCCGGGTTCTCCGGGTTCTCCGGGCGACGTGTCCCGCGGTCCAAGTTCTCCGGGCGACGTGTCCCGCGGTCCGGGTTCTCCGGGTTCTCCGGGCGACGTGTCCCGCGGTCCGGGTTCGCCGCGTTCTCGTACCGCGCGGCCCGCGCCGGGCCGTCGTCGACCGGACGCGGCCCCGGCGGGTCCACGACCGGTATCGCCGGGCGTGGGGCCGTGACCGGGGACCGTGCCACGCGGTCGGGCAGGGCGCGGGCACCGGCCGGCGGTTCCCCGGCGGGGACGACGTCGATGACCGGGCCCGCGGCGGGCGCGGCCCGGGCGCCGCGGGGCACGGGGCGGTACGGGGCGACGCCGACCGGGTCGGCCGGCTCCCGCACCGGCGGCGTGCCCCGCGACCGGGGAGTGGTCACACCCGCTCCACCAGCAGTGCGACACCCTGGCCGACTCCCACGCAGAGCGTGGCCAGGCCGCGGCGGCCGTTCTCACGTTCGAGACGGCCGAGGAGGGTGAGCAGGATGCGGGCGCCGGAGCAGCCGAGCGGATGCCCGAGGGCGATGGCGCCGCCGTCGGCGTTGACCCTGTCCTCGTCGAGCTTGAGACGGCGGGTGACGGCCAGGGCCTGTACGGCGAAGGCCTCGTTGAGTTCCACCGCGTCCAGGTCGCCGATCCCCCAGCCGGCCCGGGCCAGCGCCTTCTCGGCGGCGGGGACCGGGCCCAGACCCATGAGGTTGGGCTGCACCCCGGCGGAGGCCGAGGCGACGATCCGGGCCCTCGGGGTGAGGCCGTGGCGCCGCACCGCCTCGGCACCCGCGACCACGAGGGCCGCGGCACCGTCGGACAGCGGGGAGGAGGAGCCCGCGGTGACGACGCCGTCCGCACGGAAGACGGTCCGCAGGGAGCCCAGTTTCTCCAGCGTGGTGCCGGGGCGTGGGCCCTCGTCCCGGGTCACCTCGCCGTCAAGCACGGGGACCGGGACGATCTCGCGGTCGAAGCGGCCGGCCTCCTGGGCGGCCACGGCCCGCCGATGGCTGCGCAGGGCGAAGGCGTCGGACTCCGCGCGGGTGATGCCGTCCAGGGCCGCGACTTCCTCGGCGGTCTCGCCCATGGACAGCGTGACCTTGACCGCCTCGGGTCCGGCGTCCGCCGGGACGGCGCGGTCGGCGTCGGTGAAGCGCGGGTTGGTGAACCGCCAGCCCAGGGCCGTGTCGTACACCTGGCCCGGCTTGGCCCACGGGGTGCCGGGCTTCTCCGTCACCCAGGGCGCCCTGGTCATGGACTCCACTCCCCCGGCGACCACGAGGCCGGCCTCACCGGCGCGGATCGCCTGGGCCGCCGAGGCCACGGCCGTCAGACCCGAGGCGCACAGGCGGTTGACGGTGTAGCCGGGCACGGTGTGCGGCAGGCCGGCCAGCAGCACCGCCATCCGGGCCACGTCCCGGTTGTCCTCGCCCGCCTGGTTGGCGGCCCCGAGGACGACCTCGTCCACGGCCTCGCCGGGCACCGCGGCGCGCCGGACGGCCTCGCCGACGACGAGTGCCGCGAGGTCGTCGGGGCGTACCGCGGCCAGGGCGCCGCCGTAGCGGCCCTGCGGGGTGCGGGCCCCGTCGATCAGGTAGACGTCCGGCATCGGGCGGCCTCCTCGGCTGCGGTGGGGACCTCTTGACATGGGGAGGGCTTGCTGGATTACTTGACCACACCGCACGCTAACCGAATGTTCGGTCGGTCCACAAGGTGGTGGAAATGACGACCCGGGTACCGGATACGACGCCTGGCCCCGTCGAGACGATGTTCGCCGCGGACGAGGCGTCACGAGGGCTCGGCATCGAGCTGGTCGAGCACGGTGAGGGGACCGCCGTGCTGCGGATGACCGTGACCTCCGCCCAGGTCAACGGGCATCGGATCGCCCACGGCGGCTTTCTCTTCCTCCTCGCGGACACGGCGTTCGCCTGTGCCTGCAACAGTCACGGTCCCGTGACCGTCGCCGCCGGCGCCGACATCGACTTCGTCGCGCCCGCCTACGAGGGCGACGTGCTGGTGGCCACGGCACGCGAGCGCGTCCGGTTCGGCCGCAGCGGTGTCTACGACGTGAGCGTGGTGCGCGGAGACGATGTGATCGCGGAGTTCCGCGGCCGCAGCCTCCGCACGCAGATTGAGGAGCCGTGATGAGCAGTGAAGTGATCGCGCCCGGGCCACGGGCCACCCGCCGGGGGGAGCCGCTTCCCGAAGCGCTCCTGGACGACGCCGAGCGGATGTCCCGCGAGGAGCTGACGGCACTCCAGCTCACCCGGCTGCGCGCGACACTGCGGCACGCGTACGGCAACGTGGAGCTGTACCGCAAGAAGTTCGACGCGGCCGGCGTGCGGCCCGAGGACTGCCGTACCCTCGCGGACCTCGCCCGTTTCCCCTTCACGACCAAGGCGGACCTGCGCGACACCTACCCCTTCGGGATGTTCGCCGTCCCGATGTCCGAAGTGCGCCGCGTACACGCCTCCAGCGGCACCACCGGCCGCCCGACCGTGGTCGGCTACACCGACAACGACCTGTCCATGTGGGCGGACGTCGTCGCCCGCTCCATCCGTGCCGCCGGCGGCCGGCCCGGGCACAAGGTGCACATCTCCTACGGCTACGGCCTGTTCACCGGCGGTCTGGGCGCCCACTACGGCGCGGAACGCGCCGGCTGCACGGTCATCCCCGCCTCCGGCGGCATGACCGCGCGTCAGGTGCAGATCATCCAGGACTTCCGCCCCGAGATCATCATGGTCACGCCCTCCTACATGCTGACCCTGCTCGACGAGTTCGAGCGTCAGGGCGTCGATCCCCGTTCCACCTCCCTCCAGGTCGGCATCTTCGGCGCCGAGCCCTGGACCGAGGAGATGCGCCGCGAGATCGAGGAGCGCCTGGACATCCACGCGGTCGACATATACGGGCTGTCCGAGGTCATCGGCCCCGGTGTCGCGCAGGAGTGCGTGGACACCAAGGACGGACTGCACGTCTGGGAGGACCACTTCCTCCCCGAGGTGGTGGACCCGCTGACCGACGAGGTCATGGCCGAGGGCGACAGCGGTGAGCTGGTCTTCACCTCGCTCACGAAGGAGGCGCTGCCCATCGTCCGTTACCGCACCCGGGACCTGACGCGGCTGCTGCCCGGCACCGCCCGTCCCGGCCTGCGCCGCATCGAGAAGATCACCGGCCGCTGCGACGACATGATCATCCTGCGCGGGGTCAACGTCTTCCCCAGCCAGGTGGAGGAGATCGTGCTGCGTACGCCCGGCGTGGCTCCGCACTTCCAGATCCAGCTCAGCCGGCGGGGCCGGATGGACCACATGACGGTCCGTGTGGAGGCCCGGCCCGACGCCGGTCCCGCCGACCGTGAGGCCGCCGCGAGGACGATCGCGCAGGGCATCAAGGACGGTGTCGGGGTGACGGTGGAGGTGGCCGTCGTCGACCCGGAGACCCTGGAGCGTTCGCTCGGCAAACTGCGCCGGGTCAAGGACCTGCGCGAGGCGTAATGCGCTGGCGGCCGGACGGATGGGGTGCCTACTGTCCTCGGCATGCCCGAGCTGCAGCTGCTCCGTCCGGACCACGCCCCGGCGGTCCTCGCCTTCGAGAAGGAGAACCGCGCCTACTTCGCGGCCACCATCCCCGACCGCGGTGACGAGTACTTCGCCCGCTTCGAGGAGCGGCACCGTGCCCTGCTGGCCGAACAGGACGCCGGGGTCTGCTACTTCCATGTGGTGGTCGGCGACGCGGGCGAGGTGCTGGGGCGGGTCAACCTGGTGGACGTCGCGGACGGCGGCGCCGACCTCGGTTACCGGATCGCGGAGCGGGCCGCGGGCCGGGGGCTGGCCACCTCGGCCGTGCGGGAGATCTGCGCTCTCGCCGCCACCGGATACGGACTGACCTTCCTGCGGGCCGCGGCCAGGCTCGACAACCAGGCGTCCCGAGCCGTACTGGCCCGGGCCGGCTTCACCGTCACCGGGGAGACCCGGCTGTCGGGCCATCCCGGTCTGACGTATCTGCGGCATCTGCCGTGACGCGCGGGGACGTTCCGGTGCGCCGCCCCGTTGGTCCGACGCCGGTTTCGTCCCCGACCCCCGGAGCATCGTGCCCGAATCCGCGTCCGTCGCCTCCACCGTCCTCCCCGTGCTCCCGTCCCTCGCCGCACAGGCCGACCGGCTCGTCGCGGCGGGGGTGCACGAGATCGCCGGGCTGTCCGCGGCCGAGGTCCGTGCCGCCGCGACCCCTGCCGGGCAGGGTGCCCTGCTCGCCGTACACCCGGAGCTCGCCCCCGCCTCCGCGCTCGCGCCGCTGCTGCGGCTCGGCGGCAGGCCGGGGTTCGTGGTCGGCGACATGACCGACGTCGACCTCTTCGCCCCGCTCGGCACGATCACCCTGCCGGACGCCCCGCTCCACGTCCTCGCGGGTCCCGACCGGGGCGGCCGGACGGCGCACCGGAGCCCGGACGATGCGCTGCCCGCGCGGACCGCCGAGGGCCGCACCCCGATGCCGCTCGGCGAGGGCATCCACTGGGTGCTGCAACAGCCTGACGTCCTGGAGCGCAATCACTGCTTCATGACCATCGGTTCACGGCCGCGCAAGCCGGGCGGCGCCCTGGACTCCCGCACTCCCGCCATCTGGATCAGCAACGGCACCGGACGGGACGGCCGGGAGCGGCGCAACGCGCCGAAGGTGGGCTGGTGTCGGGCCGGCAACCGCACACCTGGCTGGGGTTCACCTCGGCGGCGGGCCGCCAGGACGGACAGGCCGCGGCGCGGAGACCTCGCCGAGTCCGGGCGCCAGGGCGCAGGAAGCCGCCGGTGAGCGGCGGACCGCCGGGGGGTGTTGTCGTCCTCGGTCGTGGCCGGCCAGGTGAGCCACTCGTACCCTGTCCGACGTGTCTCCCACCCGTCTGCACCGTGTCGCCGTCCTGGTCCTGGAGGGCGCGAAGCCCCTCGACGTCGGTATCCCCGCGCAGGTGTTCACGACCCGCGCGAGCATGCCCTACCAAGTGCGGGTGTGCGGGGCGGCGCCCGGTCTGGTCACCGGCGGCGACGGGCTGTCGTACCACGTCGCGCACGGTCTCGACGCCCTGGAGTGGGCGGAGATCGTGTTCGTGCCCGGCTACCGGTTCCCGGACCGTAACGACCCGCCGCGGGCGGTCGTCGACGCGTTGCTCGCGGCACACCGGCGCGGTGCGCGGGTGGCCGCCATCTCGACGGGGGCCTTCGCGCTCGCCGCGACCGGGCTGCTCGACGGCCGGCGTGCCACGACGCACTGGCACTACACCCGCTCGCTCGCCGAGAAGCACCCGCTGGTCCGGGTCGACGAGAACGTGCTCTTCGTCGACGAGGGCAGCGTGCTGACGTCGGCCGGTGCCGCCTCGGGCATCGACCTGTGCCTGCACATCCTGCGCGGCGACCTCGGCGTGGCCGCGTCCAACCACGCGGCCCGGCGACTGGTCGCGGCCCCCTACCGCAGCGGCGGCCAGGCGCAGTACGTGCCGCGCAGCGTGCCCGAGCCGCTCGGCGAGCGGTTCGCCGCGACCCGCGAGTGGGCACTGCACCGGCTGGCGGAGCCGCTCACCCTGGACGCACTCGCCCGGCACGCCGGGGTCTCGGCGCGCACGTTCTCGCGGCGCTTCGTGGCGGACACCGGGTACACCCCGATGCAGTGGGTGATGCGCGCCCGGATCGACCTGGCCCGGGAACTGCTGGAGCGCTCGGAGCGGAGCGTGGAGCAGATCGCCGGCGACGCCGGTCTCGGCACCGGGGCGAATCTGCGGCTGCACTTCCAGCGCATTCTCGGTACGACCCCGAGCGACTACCGGCGCACCTTCACCAAGGGCGAGTAGCGTCCGACCCGCCACGAGTCCCTGGCGGGATCCTTGTGAACCGTGGCGTTGTCGCCGCTGTCGGGTCCGGCCGCGGCCCGCGAACCTGGTGGCGTAACGAAGGAAGGGACGCCTCTCATGACTCGTATCGCCATCAACGGATTCGGCCGCATCGGACGCAACGTGCTGCGTGCCCTGCTGGAGCGGAAAAGCGACCTGGAGATCGTTGCCGTCAACGACCTCACGGAGCCGACCGCTCTCGCACGGCTGCTGGCCTTCGACTCGACGGCAGGGCGTCTGGGGCGCCCGGTGTCCGTGGACGGGGACGTCCTCGTCGTGGACGGCCGTCGTATCAAGGTGCTCGCCGAGCGGGAACCGGCGCAGCTGCCGTGGGCGGAGCTCGGCGTGGACATCGTGCTGGAGTCGACCGGCCGCTTCACGTCGGCCAAGGCGGCTCGCGCCCACCTCGACGCCGGCGCCCGCAAGGTCCTGGTCAGCGCGCCCTCGGACGGTGCGGACGTCACACTCGCGTACGGCGTGAACACCGACGCCTACGACCCGGACACGCACACGGTCGTCTCCAACGCCTCGTGCACGACCAACGCGCTCGCGCCGCTGGCCGCCGTCCTGGACGAACTCGCCGGTATCGAGCACGGGTTCATGACCACGGTGCACGCCTACACGCAGGAGCAGAACCTGCAGGACGGTCCGCACCGCGACCCCCGTCGGGCCCGTGCCGCCGGTGTCAACATCGTGCCGACCACGACCGGGGCCGCCAAGGCGATCGGCCTGGTGCTGCCGAACCTCGACGGCCGGCTGTCCGGTGACTCGATCCGGGTGCCGGTGCCGGTGGGCTCGATCGTCGAGCTCAACACGACGGTCGCCCGTGACGTGACGCGCGACGACGTGCTGGCGGCGTACCGTTCCGCCGCGCAGGGACCGCTCGCCGGCGTCCTGGAGTACTCGGACGACCCGCTGGTCTCCTCGGACATCACGGGCAACCCGGCGTCGGCGATCTTCGACTCGGCCCTCACCCGCGTCGACGGCCGCCATGTCAAGGTGGTCGCCTGGTACGACAACGAGTGGGGTTTCTCGAACCGGGTGATCGACACCCTCGAACTGCTGGCACGCTAGCGGGCCCGGCGAAGCGGCCGGCGGGCCGGTCCGTGACGGACGGCCGGCCGGCCGCTTCGCGGTCGACGTCAGCTCGCGGCCCGGCGGGATGTGCCGTCGCCTCCGCCACGGCCTGCGCGGCGCGGTCCGGGCGGATGCCATCAGGGTGACGGCGACGACGGCGGCCACCAGTATGCCGATCCCGCCGACCAGGGCGCGGGTGTGCAGGGCGTCGGTGAAGCTCGCCCCGTAGGCGGCCTGGGCCCGTCCGGTGCTCTCGGGCGTGTCCAGGTGCAAGCGGTGCCTCCGAGCCGGTGCGGCAGGGCGTTCATGGCGATGGTGGTGATCAGCGCCATCGCGAGCGTGATGCCGATGCCGAGCACCGCGATGACCAGCGCGGCCTCACCGGTGCCGGTGTCGGCCTGGAAGACGTTCATGACGAGGGCGCCGACCCCGCCGATCACCAGACCGGTGACCAGGAGCAGGCCGGGCGTGACCCGGTTCATCAGCCGTCCCGCCGGCGGGCCGAGCACCACCGTGAAGCCGTTGATGGCGATGAGGCGGATGCCGATGTCCGGCGTCGAGGCGTGGTGCACGAGCCCGAAGTACTCGCTCAGCGCGAAGACCAGGCCGACCTGGGCGAACAGGGTGACGGCCATGACGAGCGCCGCCCCCGAGAACGCCGGCGACGTGAACAGGCCCATGTCCGGCGTCGGGCAGGGGAACGGAGTTCGACGGACACGAAGCCGACCGCGCCGCCGGCGGCCACCACGAAGGCGATCACGGCCCGGGCCGACGACCAGCCGTCGCTGCCGCCCTCACGCCGTCGACCACCGGGCCGAGGGTGAGTCCCGGACCCAGGGCGGCCGTACAGGTCACCCACCATGCCGCAGTCGGCAGCAGTGCCGCGGTCGGCGGGATGAGCGCGTCGGTGATCCGCTCGAGCCCGGCGGTGGAGGCGTCGAGCGCCTGTTGCGTGACCGGAAGCACGACGGAGACACCGACGGCCGGTTGGTAGGAGACGAACACTCCCGGACAGGCCGGCAGGACGGTGGCCGTGATGTGCCGGGTGCCCGTGTCGGGCGGCGCGGACGGGGACGAGGCGGGAGAGGACATGGCCACAGGGCACTTCGAAGCAGTGGAGTGACAGGGCGACGTGCGGGGGCGGCCACCGGTGGCCCGTCGGCTCCCGACCGACTGGCGCACCGCGGCCCTACCGCCGGTCCGACAGCGCGGACCCGGTCAGGTCGATCCCGTCGGCCGCCCGCGCCCTTGGACCTGCAACCTGAGGTGAACGCCGCTGACACCTGCCCCGCCGCGCGCCGCGGCCGCCCGCCTAGTAGGTCGACCCCAGCGACTGCGTCGTGTACGCGCACTCCGTGTAGAGGTAGCCGTAGCGCAGTTTGGCGGTGTCGGAGCCGGGGGTGGCCGTGCTGTCGTTCTTCGGCCTGTGCACGAAGTACGTGGTGCCCGGCGGAAGGCTGATGGTGTGCTGCGGGTAGTGCTTGCCGCTGTCGCCGCACGGCTCCCAGCCGGGGAGCAGCGAGCTGGCGAACGAGTACGCCTCGCAGCTTCCGCACGGCCCGAGGGTGAAGCTGCCGGTGACCGGGCCGGTGTAGAGGACGGTGATCTCGTCGGGGCTGTCGTTCCTGACGGTCACCGAGATGCCGCCGCCGGATGCCGTGGTGGGCAGCTTCTTGCCGGCGGCGGGAAGGGTCTGGGCGACCTCGGCTCCGATGGCGATCTTGCGCGCACGGTCGCGGTTCTTGTCGTGCGGGCTGTCGGTGACGAACTGCCGCATGGTCTCCTGCGCCTTGGCGAAGTCGCCGTCCTCGTACTGCCTGACGCCGCAGGCATACTCCCCCGAGTCACCGCTGTGGTCGGCCCGGCCGGCGACCTTGACCAGGCCGTCGGCCTGGACGGCGGAACCGTTCGACAGCTGGACGATCTGGGTGTTCAGCGTGCGCAGCCGCTCGACGGCACCGCAGGGATCCTTCCCCGCGACGGCCTTCGCCGCCGTCTTCTCGGCCGCGTCGACGGCGGGGACGACCTTGGCGGCCTGATCGGAGTCGGGGAAGGTGTCCAGGAGGTAGCCGAACTGCGGGACCCAGTCGCCGCCGGCGCCGGTGAGGCCGTCGGCTCCGCACTCGTACAGCGAGGTGGCCAGCCGGTCGTCGGGCCAGTGCGTGAGCGTGCCGAGCTGGTCCCTGGGCATGGAGTTGGGCACCGTCCGCAGGTACTTCAGCGGTTCGACGGCCGTGCAGTAGTCCCGGTGGCCGTAGGCCGCCGCGACCGTCGTGTAGTACGTCCTCATACGGTCGGGGACCTGGGCGGCGGCCCGGGAGCCGGAGTGGTGGACCGCGAGGTCGCGGTAGACGGCCAGGGCGTCCCGGTAGTCGGACCTGGCGGTGGCGAAGTCCTTCTGCCCGGCCGCGTCGACGCGTTTGTCGGCGCCGTCGAGACGGTCGAGGAGCGCGCGTTCGACGGCTTCCTTCCGGGCGCTGTCGTACCAGAGGGCGCCGCCCACCGGGACGGCGAGGAGCACGACGCCGAGCACGAGAGCGACGGGTCGCCGCCCCGGCCACGACAGCCGGGTGCGCAGGCCGACGAACGCTCCGTGGACGGCCGCGAGCAGCAGGACCACGGCGTAGACGACCAGCCCGGATCCGGGCACGCCGTCGGCGTCCGCGGGCAGCGCGACGAGCAGCAGCACGGCGGTCGCCGCCAGGGATCCGGCGAGCAGGAGCCATCGCCGGAGCAGGAGATAGCCGAGGCCGAGCCCGGTCAGGTTGAGCAGGGCCACGGCCGCGGCGCGCAGGCCGTCCGGCGGCGCGGGCGGCGGGCTCGACGGCATCGGCGGCACGAGCGGACCCGGCATCAAAAAGCCGTGGCCGGAAGGCGCCTGACGAGGCGGCCCCTGACGCGGCGGCTCCTGGTTCGGCGGCCCCTCAAACGGGCCGTACGCGTCTCCGGACATGGCGGCTCCCCCAATTGCTGCCGAATCCTTCGCAATTGACAGCGTACGGCCAAACGTGCGCATTCGACAGGGCCCGGGACAGGCGTCCCGTCCCCGGACGGCCGCCCGGCCGCCATCCGTGTGAAAGCCCTGGCGGCTCCGGTGGTTGCCGCCGCTTCGTGAGCGTGGCACGTCGAGCGAGGGGGTGGCTCCCTCTTACATTCCGGCTGGCGGACCGTCGGCCGGACCGTCGTGACGTCGACCCTCCGGGCGTGGAACCGCCGCCCGGTCGCCCGGCTTCCCTGGGAGAGATGTGACCCCGTCCCGCATCCGTGCCACGCTGACCTGGCCGATCGCCGGCCTGCTCCTCACCACCGGCTGGCTGGCCGGCTGCGGGGACCGGACCGCGACGGGAGACTCCCCCTCCGCCCGACGGCCCGCGCCGCACGCCGGCCACCCCACCGCGGACGGTCCGCGGCTGCAGGACCCGCCGGAGCTGGTCAGCCGCGACGGCGTCCTGAAGGCCACCGTCGTGGTGGAGCGCCGCAAGGTGCGAGTCGGTGACCGTCGCCTGTACGCCACCGTCTACAACGGCGCGTTCATGCCCCCCACCCTGCGCGTGCGGCCCGGCGACCGCATCGACCTGACCCTGGCCAACCGCACCGCCGACGACACCAACGTGCACACGCACGGCCTGCACGTCTCGCCGCGCTCCCCCTCGGACGACGTCTTCGTCGCCATCAGGTACAACCAGTCGTACCACTACTCGTACCGGCTGCCGTTCAACCATCCGACCGGCACGTTCTGGTACCACTCGCACGCGGACATGACGTCCGCGCCGCAGGTCGCCGGCGGCGAGTCGGGGGTCATCGTCGTCGAGGGCCTCCGGCAGCACCTGCCCCCGGCCCTGCGCGGCATCACCGAGCACACGATCGCGCTCAAGGACTTCCAGGTCGCGGGCGACGCGGTCAGGACGCACCCGCTCAGCATCGGGGCGCCCACGAACCGGACCGTCAACGGCCAGCAGAACCCGGTGATCGGCATCCGGCCGGGCGAGACCCAGCTCTGGCGGCTCGCCAACATCGGGGCCAACA
The DNA here is from genome assembly GCF_042754285.1 of Streptomyces sp. NPDC059224. Classification (NCBI taxonomy): domain Bacteria; kingdom Bacillati; phylum Actinomycetota; class Actinomycetes; order Kitasatosporales; family Streptomycetaceae; genus Streptomyces; species Streptomyces sp. NPDC059224. Next base: position 42,498 of record NZ_JBHZAN010000031.1, on the reverse strand, counting down.
TCTACTACAAGCTCCATCTCCCCGGCTCCCGCTTCCGGGTGATCGCCCAGGACGGCATCCCCGTCCGCACGGCGTACGACCAGGACTCCCTGGTGATCGCGGCCGGGGCCCGCTTCGACGTCCTCGTCCAGGGCGGCAGGCCCGGCACGGCAGCGCTGGAGACCCTCGCGTACGACACCGGCCCGGCCGGGAACAAGTTCCCCCGGACCGACCTCGCCACCGTCGTCACCGGCGGCACGCCCGTACGCCGTGCCGCCCTCCCCACCGGCATCGCCCCGCACGAGGACCTGAGCCACGCGACGATCACGGCCCGCAAGACCGTCGTCTTCACGGAGAACAAGGCGGGCACGGAGTTCTACATCAACGGCCGTAAGTACGACCCGCACCGGGTCGACTTCACCGGCACGCTCGACACGGTCGACGAGTGGACCGTCCGCAACGACACGGACGAGACCCACTCCTTCCACATCCACACCAACGGCTTCCAGCTGATGAGCGTCGACGGCAAGCCGCAGGACCCCGCCCACGCCTGGTACGACACCATCGACGTGCCGGTGCGCGGCAAGGCGGTCATCCGCATCCGCTACTCCGACTTCACCGGAAGGACCGTGCTGCACTGCCACATCCTCAACCACGAGGACATGGGCATGATGGCGGTCCTGGAACTCGTCGCGCCCGGCGAGGACCCGTCCGGCAAGTGACCAGCGGCACGGGCCGACCTCCTAGCCCGGCGGGATCTCCTGCTCGGCCCAGATGATCTTGCCTTCGCCGGTGTAGCGGGCCCCCCAGCGGTGGGCCAGCTGGGCCACCAGGAAGAGGCCGCGGCCCCCCTCGTCCATGCTGCGGGCGTGCCGCAGGCGAGGGGCGGTGCTGCTGGCGTCGGCGACCTCGCAGGTCAGCCAGGAGTCCCGCAGGAGCTTCAGCCGGATGGGCGGCTCGGCGTAGCGGATGGCGTTGGTGACCAGTTCGCTGACGATGAGTTCGGTGGTCACCGCCAGCTCGTCGAAGCCCCACGCCACCACCTGGCGGGCCGCCCGGGCCCGGATGTCGGCGACGGCGGCCGGGTCCACGGGCACCTCCCAGCCGGCGACGTGGTCGGGGCCCAGGGCGTGGGTGCGGGTCAGGAGCAGGGCGATGTCGTCGGGCTGGGGACCGGGGACCAACTGCTGCACGGTGGCCGTGCACAGGGTGGCGAGGTCGGCGTCCGGGGCGGCCAGCGCCGCGCGGAGCCTGGCCATGCCGCGTTCGACGTCCTGGTCCGCGCCTTCGATGAGGCCGTCGGTGTAGAGGCCGAGGAGGCTGTTCTCGGCGAGTTCGATCTCGGTGGCCTCGAAGGCCATGCCGCCGAGTCCGAGCGGCGGTCCGGCGGGCATCTCGGCGAACCAGGCCCGCCCGTCGGGTGCCACGACGACCGGCGGCGGGTGTCCGGCCCGGGCCATGACGCACCGCCGGGTCACCGGATCGTAGACGGCGTACAGACAGGTCGCTCCGACGAAGGTGGCCGTGTTGCCCTGGGAGGCCGTGCTCCCGCTCTCCTCCTCCCCCAGCCGCAGCACCAGGTCGTCGAGGTGGGCGAGGAGTTCGTCGGGGGGCAGCTCCATGTCGGCGAGGGTCTGGACGGCGGTGCGCAGCCGGCCCATGCTCGCCGCCGCGGCGAGACCGTGGCCGACCACGTCGCCGACGACCAGGCCGACCCGGGCGCCGGACAGCGGGATGACGTCGAACCAGTCACCGCCGACGCCGTCCGTCGCGTCGGCCGGCAGGTAGGAGGACGCCACCTCCAGGGCCGTACCGCCCGTCAGGGCCTGGGGCAGCAGGCTGCGCTGGAGGGTGACGGCCGCCGTGTGCTCCCGCGTGTAGCGGCGGGCGTTGTCCACGCAGACGGCGGCGCGCGCGACCAGTTCCTCGGCGAGCAGGACGTCGTCGGGCTGGAAGGAGACCGGGTTGAGCGAGCGGGCGAACGTGGTGAGGCCCAGGGCGTTCCGGCGGGCCCGCATCGGCACCGAGATGAGGGAGTGCAGTCCGAACTCCCTCATGGTCGCCACCCGTTCGGGCTGCTCGGCGGACCACTGGGGGTCGTCCGGGTCGAGCTCCGGGATGAGGACCGGGTCGCCGGTGACGAGCAGGTCGATGCCGTGCCCCGGAGGCAGGAACTCCACCGGGTCGCCCACGCGTGCCACCACCTCCGGGCTGCCCTCGCGGACGGTCCGCAGCGCGGCCCGGCGCATCAGCGGCCCGTCGGGTGCCGGGCCGGTGTCGCTCAGCCAGGTGCCGTGGCCCTCGGCGCTCAGGACCGGCTCCAGGAGGTCGACGACGACGAAGTCGGCCAGGCGGGGGACGGCGAAGTCGACGAGTTCCTGCGCGGTGCGCAGCACGTCGAGGGTGGTCCCGATCCTGGTGGCGGCCTCGTTGACCATCGACAGCCGCTGGCGGGCGTTCCACCGCTCGGTGACGTCGGCGACCATGTAGCAGACGCCGGTCACCGAGTCGTCGGCGTCGACGAGCGGGAAGAACGAGGTCGAGTAGGCGCGCTGGCGGTGCGGATCGGCCCAGCTCCAGCCGAGGTACTCGTAGTCGGTGACCGGCTGCCGGGTGGCGAGCACCTTGCGCATCAGGCCCTCGATGGCGGTCGCCTCCAGCCCGGGGAGCAGTTCGCTCAGCCGCCGGCCCAGGCGCTGCTCCCGGGGTACTCCGCCGAAGCGTTCCAGGGTGTCGTTGAGCCACACGTAGCGCAGCTCCGGTCCCATCACCGCCATGCCGATCGGCGAGCGGGTCAGGAACCCGTCGAGGACGGACTGCTCCATCGTCCACTGCGGCCGTCGTTCACGGGCGGACAGGAGGAAGCACTCATGTCCGTCGAAGTCGAAGGCGGCGGAGACCCGCAGGTCCACGTCGAGGGTGTGGCCGTCGCGGTGCCGTACCGGGATGAGTCCGCTCCATCCCATGCCGGAACGGCAGCGCTCGGCGACGCCGGCGGCCCGCGCCGGGTCGGCGCGCATGGCGAGCAGCGGGGCGGCGGAACGGCCGACCACCTCGGCGGCCGGATGCCCGAGCAGGTCCTGGGCGCCCCGGGTCCAGGCGAGCACGACACCCCCGGACGACAGCACCGCCGCCGCGTCGCTGGAGGCGTCGAGGAGGTCGCGCCGGCCCGTGGCGGGCGGCGCGTCGAATTCTTCTCGCGGAAAATCCATTGGCTACATCCTCTACGTACCCCAATGTTCCTGCTTGTCCACCGGATGCGCACAGCCCGCCGGCGGAGTCCGGTCGGCACCTTCGTGCCCGCGCGGGCACCGGACGGCTCCCGCTCCGGGGAACCTCGCGCGGACGGGGTACTCGGCCCGGGTCGGCACGCGCGGGCGGCCCGGGGCAGCATGGAAGTGCCGTGGCAGCGCTGTCGGCCCGCCGGCCGGTGGAGGTGGTGGAGGCATGGCTGTGGGATTCCTGCGGTCCGGTGGCCCGGACCCCAGCGGGGAGGAGTACGGCCCCGGCACAACGCGTCCGACCGGTCTGCTCGACGTGCTGAGCGTGGCCGCGGTGGCGCTGGACTCGCAGGGCCGGATCGTGTTCTGGACCCCGCAGGCCGAGGAGCTCTTCGGCTACACGGCCGAGGAGGCCCTGCGGCAGAACGCTGCGCGACTGCTCATGCACCCGGAGCATCTGAAGGCCGCGGTGAACATGTTCATGGAGGTGCTGGAGACCGGCACCAGCTGGGCCGGCGCCTTCCCCGTCCGGCGCAAGGACGGGGGCAGCCGGCTGATGGAGTTCCGCACCATGCGGCTGCTGGACGATCTCGGCGACGTGTACGCGCTGGGCATCGTGGCCGACCACTCCCTGCTCCAGCGGGTGGAGACCGACCTGGCGCTGTGCGAGCGGCTGATCAACCAGTCCCCGATCGGGCTCGCCCTCCTCGACCCGGACCTGCGCTATCTGCTGGTGAACCCGGCGCTGGAGCGGATCGACGGCGTCCCCGCCGGGGAGCACATCGGCCGCCCGCTGCGGGAGACCCTGGCGCTGCCCGACATCGACAGCGTCGAATCGGCCCTGCGCCAGGTGCTCACCACCGGCACCCCGCTCCTCGACCAGTACCACGTCGGCCGTCCGCCCACCGATCCCGACCACGAGCACGCCTGGTCGCTGTCGTTCTACCGGCTGGAGGATCCCGGCGGCCGCGTCCTGGGCGCGGCGACCTCGGTCGTCGACGTCACCGAGCGGCACCGGGCGGCCGCCGAGGCCGACCGGGCCCGGCGACGGCTCGCCCTGATCGCGGACGCCTCGGCCCGGGTGGGCACCTCGCTGGAGGTGGAGCGCACGGCGCACGAGCTGGCGGAGATCGCGACGCCGGTCCTCGCGGACGTGGTCGCCGTCGACGTGCTGGACTCGGCGCTGGCCCTGCGACGCTCCCGCCGGCCGGAGAACGGTCCGGAGCTGTTCCGTGCGCTGGCCCTGAAGGCGGATCACCCCACGGTGGCGCTGCGGGCCGCGGACCCGCCGGGCGACCTCACGTCCTACGAGGGCGACCGGCTGGTCACGCTGTGTGTGCACACCGGGCGGCCGGTGCTGGTCCCGAAGGTCGGCACCAAGGACCTCCCGCGTATCGCGCGCAACGCCGAGGCGGGCGAACTGCTGGCCCAGGCCGGCGTGCACTCCTACCTCGCGGTGCCGCTGATCGCGCACGGGGAGGTGCTCGGGGCCCTGGACCTCAAGCGCACCCGCAATCCGGTGCCCTTCGACGAGGACGACGTCGTGCTCGCCACCGAGCTGGCCGGGCGGGCCGCCGTGGCCATCGACAACGCCCGCTGGTTCCAGAGCGTCCGCAACACCGCCCTCACCCTGCAGCGCAGCCTGCTCCCGGACCACCCGCCGCACCACACGGGCCTCGAACTGGCCTCCCGGTACCAGCCCGCCCAGGCGACCAGCGAGGTGGGCGGCGACTGGTACGACGTGATCCCGCTGTCGCAGGACCGGACCGCGCTGGTCGTCGGCGACGTCATGGGCAACGGCATCGACGCGGCCGCCACCATGGGCCGGCTGCGTACCGCCACCTGTGCCTACGCGGACCTGGAACTGCCGCCGGCCTCGGTGCTCCAGCACCTGGACAAGATCACCTGCGACCTGGAGCACTACATCGTCACGTGTCTGTACGCGGTGTACGACCCGCACCTGCGGACCTGCGAGATCGCCAACGCGGGCCACATGCCGCCCGCGTTCGTGCACTCCGGGCGGCCACCGGACCTGCTGAGGCTGCCGCCGGGCGCGCCGCTCGGCGTGGGCGGCATCCCCTTCGAGACCAGCACCGTCGACCTCGCCGCGGGCGACCTCCTCGTCCTGTACACCGACGGGCTCGTCGAGACCCGACGCCACTCGATCGACGACCGCCTCGGCGTCCTGCTCGGTTTCCTGGACGAACCGCACCGCCCGCTGGAGGAGACCTGCGACCTGCTCCTGCACGGCCTGCGCCACCCAGACGACCACGACGACGTGGCCCTGCTGGTCGCGCGGACCCTCTGAGGGGGCACGGACGGCCCGGGGCCCGCTACGGCGCGCAGCAGTCCGTACGGCAGAAGCAGGACGCGCTGATCGGTACGTCCGCCGTCGCCGCGGCCAGCTTCAGCTGCTGGGCCACGATCCGTGCCTCGCCGTCCTTGCCGAGCCGGCGCAGGCACTCGTGGTAGCCGTGCAGGGCCCAGACGTTGCCCGGGTGCTGCAACGGCCGGGGCAGGGTGTCGTCCAGGCCGAGGTCGGCCCGGTAGACGGCCTCGGCCTCCGCCACCCGGCCGCGTTCCAGGAGCAGTGCGCCGTGGGCGTGCCGGGCGGGCTGCATCCAGCCCCAGGGCTCGTCGTAGGGGAGGTTGTCGTCCAGGTCGGTCGACCGGCGCAGTTCGGCGAAGGCGGTGTCGAAGTCCCCCTTGCGGTAGGCGAGTTCGCCGTCGAGCATGGCGCCGGCGATGGCCAGGATGTCGGTGCAGGTGTTGTTGAACAGCATGCGGGTCGCCGGTACGGCGGCGGCCGCCTCCCGGAAGCGGGCGCGGTCCGCCTCGGCCTCGGCGGTCCGGCCGGTGGCGGAGTGGGCGACCCCGCGCGCGTAGTGCAGCATCGCGGTGGTCACGCAGTACAGCCGGGGGTCGGCGGGCAGCGGCAGACGCAGGATGTCGTCCCAGCGGCCGAACCGGATCAGGACGTGCACCCGCATCGCCAGGAAGCCCTCCAGCCAGTCGGCCATCGGCGGGCTCGTCACCCGCAGCAGTTCTTCCGGTACGGCGGCTTCGAGCCGTTCGGCCGTGGTGAGGGCGTCCTGGAGGCGGCCCAGGAACATCGCGCCGTAGATCCGGAAGTGGAGGTTGTGGCAGCGGTAGAGGGTGTAGAAGTTCATCGCGCCCGCGCGGGCGTGGTACTTCTCGTCGGCGGCGACGGCCGCGGCGTTGTCGGAGAGCACGCGCCGGTAGTCGCCGCAGAGGACTTCCAGGTGCGAGGGCATGTGCTGGAGGTGCCCTGCGTCGGGGACGAGGCCGCGCAGCAGGCCGGCGACGGGCAGGGCGGCCTCGGGCGTCGGTGACATCTCCATCAGGTGGATGTAGAGGTGCAGCAGGCCGGGGTGGCGGGTGCCCGCCTCGGTGCCGAGGGCGCGCTCCAGCACGGCCCTGGCCTCCGCGGTGCGGGCGGCCTCGGCCGGCCGGCCGCTGCGGATGTCCCAGAGCTGCCAGGGGGTGAGGTTCATCAGCGCGTCGGCGTACAGGGTGGCGACGTCGAGGTCGTCGGGCGCCTGTTCGTACACCTGGCGCATGCTGTCGGCGTAGGCGGTGTTCCACACCGAGCACGCTTCCGTGTCCGGGGCCGCGGCCTGCGGGTAGCGGGCGCGCAGCGCCTCGACGAGGGCGCGCTCCACGGGGGTCGCGTGGGCGGCCTTGGCGTGGGCGCGCTCCACGGCGGCGTGCGTGCGCTCCACCGTGTGCGCCAGGTCCTCCTGGTCGAAGAACTCCCAGGGCTTGTTGTAGTTGGGGCCGAGGGCGTAGGCGACGCCCCAGTCGGCCATGGCGCATCCGGGATCCGCCGCGCCGGCGGCCTCGAAACAGCGGACGGCCTCCTCGTGGTGGAAGGCGTAGGTCCAGATGAGCCCCCGGTCGAACCACGTCTGCGCCTCGGGGGACGACGTCGTCACGGGCCTGCGGTGACTGCCCAGGTCGTAGTAGTCCACGCCGACGAACCTACTGGCGGGGCCCGCGCGGAGGGTCCCCGTTCATCCGAACTCGTGATGGTGGCGCGGCGGTTGACTCACCGCCGCGCCACTCGTGCCGCTGTTCTCAGGGAGCGGCCGCGCGGCCGGTCTGCGGGGAGATGCGTCCGGAGCACAGACCCTTGGCCGCCAGGGTCTGTGCGATGCGCGGGATCGCGTTGAGCGTGTTGGCCGGCCATTCGTGCATGAGGATGATCTGGCCGCCGGTGAGCCGGGAGACGGCCTGCACGATCGCGTCGGTGCTCGCGCCGTTCCAGTCCTGCGAGTCGACGTCCCAGATGATCTCGGTCAGCCCGTACTTGGCCTCGACCGTGCGCACGGTCGCGTCGGTCTCGCCGTACGGCGGCCGGAAGAGCACCGGAGTACCGCCACCGGCGGCGGCGACGGCCGTCTGGGTGCGGGAGATCTCCGAGTCGGTCTGCGCCTGGCTCTGCTGGGTCAGGTGCGGGTGGGTGTAGCTGTGGTTGCCGACCCACATGCCCGCGTTCACCTCGGCCCTCACCTGGGCCGGGTAGGCGGCCGCGTACTGGCCCTCGTTGAAGAGGGTGGCCCGCAGCCCGTTCGCCCGGAGGGCACTGAGCAGTCCCGGGGTGTGGGCGGCGGACGGGCCGTCGTCGAAGGTGAGGCCGACGTAGCCGGCACAGGCCGCGGAGCGGGCCGGGCCGGCGCCGACGGTGAGCGTGCCCGCGGCGGCCAGCGCGAGGGCCGCGGCGAGCACCGGCAGGGGGCGTGCCGAACGCGGCGGTACGGTACCCATCAGGCCACCGTGATCGTGGAGCTGCCGCTGCTCTGGTACCCCTCGGTCGCGAGGATCTGGTAGTAGCCGAAGCCGCCGAGGGGCATCCCGGCCCTGGCCCAGGCGTCGAAGTGGTTGCCGGTGGTGATGGTCCCGCCGGTGCGCTTCGACTGGCGCACGCTCCAGTACTGGTTGAAGGTCTTGGTTCCCTCGACGGACGGCGCGTTGTACCGCGTCGTCAGGTAGACGTCGTAGGTGCCGCCGTCGCTGGAGACGCTGCCCTTGTACGTGCCGGTGGGCCGGTAGGTGCCCCAGTTGTCGACGATGTAGTACTCGACGAGCGGGTTGGACGTCCAGCCGTAGAGGGACAGGTAGCCGTTGCCGGACGGACTGAAACTGCCCGAGTAGGTCACGTTGCGGCGGGCGCCGGTGCTCCAGCCCTTGCCGCAGACGAAGTTGCCGGTGTTGCGCCAGCTGGTGCTGTAGTTGCCGCCCGAGCCCAGGGTCATGGAGACGGTGCCCTGCGCGTCGGTCCAGAAGGAGTAGTAGTACCCGTTGTCCGTGCCGGTCTGGTTCGTGGTGACGACGGTGGCGGCGCGGGCGGTGCCGGGCAGCGCCAGGGCTGCGCCGGCGCCCAGCAGCAGGGCGCCGGCGCTCCGGCGGCTCAGTGCGCGGTCGAGCGGGTTCATGCGGTGCCTCCTTGTTCTTGTTCGGCCGTTGCGGGTCCGGCTTGGTGGAGTGTTGGTCTGTGCATGCCATCTGTCAACAGTTTCGGTAATTCTTTCGAAAGCTTCGCTGAGCCTTTTCGGCTATCTCGGCACGTCGCATGACTGCAACTCGCTTTACCGATCAGTCCTGTCGAGAATCAGCCAATCCAAGATCGGATTCAGATGCTCGGGTTATCGAATGTTTCGAAATATCGTGCGAATGCCGTCGGCGGTACCCGAACATGCCGCTGACCGGAGCAATCACCGGCGCGGCGGGAGACCGCACGCCAGGCTGGCCGTCTTGTCGAGATTCGTATGCCAGGAGTCACGGGTGAGGCACGACGGTCGCCAGTCAGCACTGCCCGCGCCCCCCGCGTGGATGCGCTGGCTTCCGCTCCTGTACGTCATCGGTGTGCTGCTGCTCGAACCGGTCACCCCCGTGCAGTGGCCGGTCAGCTTCGTGCTGATCGCCCTCCCACTGGTGACCGCCTTCGCGCACCCGCCCCTCGTGGTCGTCGGCGCCACCGTCTTCGGCATCGGCCTCGAACTTTTACTGGCCGGAACCCCCTGCTGCGCGGGACGCGATGTCGGCTACATCTGGGAACGGCACTATGTCGCCGCCTACGTGTGCACGGCGCTGGTCGGTGCCCTGGGCACGATCCTCGCCGCACACCGGATCCGCCGGGAACGCACCCTGGCCGACGTCCGGTTCGTGGCCGAGATCGCCCAGCGCGTCCTGCTCAGACCCGTCCCGCACCGGATCGGGAACCTGCTCCTCGAGAGCTTCTACCTGTCCGCCGCCGCGGAGGCGCGGATCGGCGGCGACCTCTACGAGGCCGTACCGACCGCGTACGGGGCACGGCTGCTCATCGGCGACGTACGGGGCAAGGGCCTGCTCGCGGTGGAGACCGCGGCGGCGATGCTGGGCGCGTTCCGGGAGGCCGCGCACGACGAACCCGAACTCAACGCCCTGGTGGAGCGGGTGGACATCAGCATGACGCGCCGGGCCCACCAGCTGGGCGGCAGCGAGACGGGCGAGCGGTTCGTCACCGCCGTCTTCGCCGAGATCCGCGAGGACGAGGGAGTGGTCCGCGTCCTGAACTGCGGTCATCCGCCGCCGTTGCTCATCCGCCCCGGCGAGGTGAGTGAGCTGGACCGGGGGCGGTCGGGGCCGCCCCTGAACCTCGGGATGCTCGTCGGAGACCCCTACCGCGTCGACACCTACCCCTTCGGCCCCGGCGACCAGCTGCTGCTCTACACGGACGGCGTCACCGAGACCCGCGACCCGGAGGGCTCCTTCTACCCGCTGCTGCAGCGGCTGCGCTCCTGGGGCCCGATGCCGCCCCCGGAGCTGCTGGCACGGCTCCACCAGGATCTGCAGACCTACAGCGGCGACCAGTTGCAGGACGACACGGCCGCGCTCACCGCCTTCCTGCTGCCGTCGGAAGCGGCCGGGACCGCGGACGCCGGCCCCGACGAGCCGGACGCCGAGGGGCCCGCGGACCCGCCCCCGTGACGGGTCACAGGAAGCTGACACCCTGGGCCAGGGTGAGTTCGCCGGAGTAGTTGACCGTGTTGGTGGCCGCGCGCATGTACGCCTTCCAGGCGTCCGAACCCGACTCGCGGCCGCCGCCGGTGTCCTTCTCGCCGCCGAAGGCACCCCCGATCTCCGCTCCGGAGGTGCCGATGTTGACATTGGCGACACCGCAGTCGGAACCGGCCGCGGACAGGAAGATCTCGGCCTCCCGCTGGTCCCTCGTGAAGATGCTGGACGACAGCCCCTGCGGGACGTCGTTGTGCAGCGCGATCGCCTCGTCGAGGGTGGCGTAGGTGAGCACGTACAGGATCGGCGCGAAGGTCTCCTCCCGCACCACGTCGCTCTGGTCGTCGACACGCACCAGGACGGGCTCGGTGTAGGCGGCCGCGGGCGCCGCCTCCGCCAGCCGCCGGTTTCCGCCGGCCAGGATCTTGCCGCCCTGCGCCTGGACGCGGGTGAGGGCGTCGTGCATGGCGTCCAGGGCGGCCGTGGAGATGAGCGGGCCGACCAGCGTCGTCTCGTCGAAGGGACTGCCGACGGGCAGCCTGCCGTAGACGGCGGTCAGGCGCTCCACGAGGGCGTCGGCGACGTCCCGGTGCACGATGAGGCGGCGCAGCGTGGTGCACCGCTGGCCCGCCGTGCCCGCCGCGGCGAAGACGATGCTCCGCACGGCCAGGTCCAGGTCGGCGGAGGGGGTGACGATCGCGGCGTTGTTGCCGCCGAGCTCCAGCAGGCTGCGGCCGAACCGGGCGGCGACGCGCGGGCCGACCGCGCGGCCCATGCGGGTGGAGCCGGTGGCGCTGACGAGCGCCACCCGCGGGTCGTCGACGAGCCGCTCGCCTACCGTGCGGCCGCCCAGCAGCAGACGGTGCACGTCACGGGGTGCGCCGGTCTCCTCGGCGGCCCGGGCGAGCAGGTGGTGGCAGGCCAGGGCGGTCAGCGGGGTGAGCTCCGAGGGCTTCCAGACCACCGTGTCGCCGCAGACCAGTGCGACGGCGGTGTTCCAGGACCACACGGCGACGGGGAAGTTGAAGGCCGAGATGACGCCGACCACACCGAGCGGGTGCCAGGTCTCCGCCAGCCGGTGGCCGGGGCGTTCGGAGGCGATCGTCCGGCCGTACAGCTGCCGGGACAGACCCACCGCGAAGTCGCAGATGTCGATCATCTCCTGGACCTCGCCGAGCGCCTCGGAGCGGATCTTGCCCGCCTCGACGGTGACGAGATCGGCCAGGTCGCTCTGGTGCTCACGCAGCAACTCCCCCAGTCTGCGCACGAGTTCACCGCGGCGCGGGGCCGGGGTGGTACGCCAGGTGAGGAAGGCGGTACGGGCGGCCACGAGGGCCTCCTCGACGTCGTCGCCGGTCGCGGCCGGCAGCCCGAAGAGGTGCTCGCCGGTGACGGGGGTGCGGGCCGGGAGGCCGTCGCCCTCCACGATCCGCACGCCGATGGTCCGCAGGCAGGCCCGGACGCGGTCGCGCAGGTCGTCCGTGGTGGGCAGCTCGGTGCTGGTCATCGTGGGACCTCCAGGGGTGAGGGGTCAGCGGAGGGTGCCGGGGAGACCCAGGGCACGGGCCACCTGGGCGAGGGAGCCGTTCTGCTGCTGCTCGTAGAGGGCGAAGGGGTCCAGGACCTCGCGGCCGAGGGCGCCGGAGAGCCAGTCGGCGTCGTAGGAGGTGCCCTGCCGGCTGTTGTCCCGGGTGCCCTCGCCGGTGAGGTTGGACTGGAAGATGCCGGCGGCGGAGCGGGGCAGGAAGTCCTCGTAGACGACGGGCTCGGCCCGCACCCAGCCCTGCCGCACCAGTTCGGCGACGCCGGGGGGCGGCGCAGCGCCGTCCCGGGGCCGTCCGTCGGCGAGCCGGTAGGTGAAGTACGCCAGGCCGCGCGCCGCGAGTTCCTCCTCGCTGCCGGGCATGTCCCGCTCCCAGACGGCGCGGGCGAGGTCACCGCGTGCCGCCGCGGGGTTCCGGGACGCCTGCTCGTCGACACGGCCGAGCAGGTCGTCGTAGTGGGCCCGTCCGGCACGGGTGAGGGCGATGCCGCGGGCCTCGACCTCGCCGAAGCGCACCCGCAGGGAACCGCTGACGACGCTGCCGTCCGCGGTGCGCATCGGGCGGGACTCGGCCAGGGCCCGGAAGGAGGTCTGGCGGAGCAGGACGTCGGGGCCCTTCCAGGCCGGCGGTCCCTGGATGGTGTCGATCATCTCGACACCGCGGTCCGTCATGCGGCGGTACAGCTCGTCGATGTCCAGGACGCGCGGGGTGAGGTGGTTGATGTGCGTGCCGCGGACCCCGCCGATGTCGGCGGCGACGGCGGAGACCCGTTCCAGGGTCCGGTACCAGGCCCGGTCCACCGGTTCCCGCGACAGCTCGAAGACCCGTACGGCCAGCGTGAGGAAGCGCTCGGCGTCGTCGGCCGGGAGTTCACGCGCGGCCGCGGCGCGGTCGGCCAGCGTGAGCAGTTCCGGGGGGAAGAGTTCCCGGCCGGCCAGGAATGTCTCCAGGCGGGCGCGCAGGTCGGGGCCGAAGAAGCGCGGATCGGCGACGGTGAGCATGGAGGTGAACACGCGGAAGGGGTTGCGGGCGAGTTCCGCGCCGTCGACCGGCCGGAAGGCGGTGGAGACGACGGGGACGGCGCTGGCGGCAGCCTCCCGCAGGTCGTAGATGCCGACCGGGTGCATACCGAGGGCGCCGAAGACCCGGGCGACCTCGCGCAGTTCGCGCGGGGTGCCGACGCGGATCGCTCCGTGCCGCTCGGCGGTCACCCGGCCGATGGATCCGAGGCGTTCGGCGTCGGCGCCGCGGGCCCGCAGCACATCCTCGTTGACCTGGCGCGAGACGTCCACCAGCGTGGTGTACGCGGGCACTTCCCGGCCGTACATCTCGGACAGCCGCTGCGCGAACGCGGCCCGCAGCCGCCACTGGCTGATGGTTGACATGGTTCGGCCCTCCGGGCGGGCGAGGGGGCGGCGGTCATTTCCCAGATGGTCGCCGACCGGGTGCCTGCCGTACAGATGACGGGGCCGGGCGCGAGCCGGCCGAGGCGCTGCCGGAAACCCACTGGACCGATCTCCACCCGTGATCTCTACCATATGAACGCAAGACAACTATGCGACCGGTCCGTTGGACACGGGCCGGTCGGGGTCGCCGATGCCAGGGTCCGCTCCCCGGGCTGCGGTGATCTTCCTACTCAGGAGGACCTTCCGCATGTTCCGACGTATTGGCACTGCCGTCGTCCGGCATCCTGTCTGGACGATCGTGGCATGGCTGATCGCGGCGGTGGCGATCGTCGCCACCGCCCCGAGCCTGCCCTCCAACAGCGACGAGAGCAGTTTCCTGCCCAAGAGTTACGAGTCGATCAAGGCGGCCGATCTCCAGCAGAAGGCGTTTCCCAGCGCCTTCACACCGTCCGCGATCGCGCTGTACCAGCGCACCGACGGTGGCAAGCTCAGCGACGCCGACCTGAAGGACGTCGCCCGGATCACCACCGAACTGGGCGACAAGCACATCGATCAGGTACAGAAGGTCGTCCCCGGCCAGCCGTCCAAGGACGGCAGGTACACCCTGACCCTGGTGCAGATGGACAGCAAGAAGGCGGGCCAGCCCGTCCAGGCCGACGCGGCCAAGGTGTTGCGCGACGACGTCAAGCAACTGGCCAAGGGCACGGACCTGGAGGTCAAGCTCGGCGGCTCGGCGGCCCAGGCCCTGGACCAGCAGGACTCGTCCAAGCGCGGTGAGGCGCTGATCGGCATCGGCACCTTCGTGATCATCCTGGTCACCCTGCTGATCATCTTCCGGGCGCCGATCCTGGCGTTCCTGCCCCTGCTGCTGATCGGTGTGGTCTCGGCCATCGCCAACGGGCTGATCGCGTACGCCACCAAGCTGTTCGGTCTGCAGGCCAACAGTTCGGTGTCCTCGATCCTGATCGTCGTGCTCTTCGGCGTGGGCACGGACTACTTCCTGTTCCTGATGTTCCGTTACCGCGAACGCCTGCGCGCGGGTGACGAGCCGAAGCAGGCCATGATCAACGCGGTCGACCGGGTCGGCGAGGCCATCGCCTCGGCCGCCGGCGCGGTGATCATCGCCTTCCTCGCGCTGGTGCTGTCCACGCTGGGCTTCCTGAAGCAGATGGGCCCGGCACTGGCCATCTCGGTCACGGTCACCCTGATCGCGGGGCTGACCCTGATCCCGGCCGTGGTCTCGCTGATCGGCCCGAAGGTGTTCTGGCCCTCGAAGTCCTGGCAGCAGGAGCCGTCCAACGCGCGCTTCGCGGCGCTGGGCCGGGGTGTGCAGCGCCGTCCGGCGCTGACCGCGGCGGTCTCCGGACTCGTCCTGGTCGTGCTCTCGCTCGGCATGCTCAACTTCAAGGCCACGTTCGACCTGGCGTCGGGCTCGATGCCCAAGACCAAGGAGTCCATGGTCGTCCAGGACCAGATGCAGACGGCGTACTCGGCGGGTGCCGCCGCGCCCACCGACGTCTACCTCTCCAGCACCGACGGCAAGCCGCTGGACACGTCCGCGTTCGACGCCTACGCGGCCAGGCTCGGGGCCGTGGACGGGGTCGCGAACGCCCGGATGAGTCAGGTGAACAAGGCCGGCACCACCGCGGACTTCACCGTCACGCTCAAGTACGAGGCGTCCACGGACAAGGCGATCGAGGCCGTGGGCCGGGTCCGGGACGTCGCGCACGCCGGCGCCCCCGAGGGCACCGAGGCGGTCGTGGGCGGCATGTCCTCGATCTACAAGGACATCGACTCCGCGGTCAACCACGACTACCGGACGGTGTTCCCCGTCGCCGCCCTGCTGATCATGGTGATCCTGGGGCTGCTGCTGCGCAGTGTGGTCGCACCCTGGTACCTGATCGCCTCGGTGGGGCTGGGCTTCGGTGCCACGCTCGGTGCCACGGTCTGGATCTTCCAGGAGGCACAGAACAAGCCCGGGCTGATGTTCATGCTCCCGGTGATCATGTATCTCTTCGTGGTCGCCATCGGCACGGACTACAACATCCTCATGATCGCCCGGCTCCGCGAGGAGGCACGTGAGGGCCGTGAGCCGCGCGAGGCGGCCGGGATGGCGCTGCGGCACGCCGGGCCGACGGTGGCCGCGGCGGGCTTCATCCTGGCGGCGACCTTCGCCACGATGATGCTGGCGGGCAACGCGCTGCTCACCGAGATGGGCTTCGCGGTCTCCTTCGGTATCGCGGTCGCCGCGTTCGTCATGGCGATGTTCTTCACCCCGAGCCTCACCGCGCTCATCGGTCACGCCGCCTGGTGGCCGGGCCACGCCGACCGGGCGGAGCCGGGATCGGACACCGGCTCCTCTCCCGCGGCGGAGGACGACGAGTACCAGGCCGCCGGGCGCCGCGGCTAGCGGCGCCGCGACGGTGCGGGCCGCCGGGCCGATGTGGCCCGGCGGCCCTTTCCCGTTCACGTTCCGGTGCCCGTGACCGTGTCCGGGTTCGGCTTCGGCTTCGGCTTCGGGTGAGGCGGGCCCGGCACACCGTGTTGCGCGCTTCGCCGAGGCCGCCCGCCCGGGTCACGGCCACATCGCCGTCGGTGCCGATCACCTCGGGCACCACCACGGCCGACGCGTCGGCACTGCATGACGGCCGTGGAGGATGCGGGACACCGCGTCGTCCCGGCCACCGGGCCGACGCGGCGTGGTGCGCGGCGGGCCGGTCACGGGAGCCGGCCCGCCGCGCCTGGGAGTGGGTCCTGTCCCGCCGGGAACCCCCGCGGGGCGGTGCTACGCCGCGAGGGCGTGACCGGGATGCAGGACCACCTTGGTGTAGCCCTCGATCCGCTGGTCGAACTTCTGGTACGCGCCCGGGGCGTCCTCCAGCGGCAGTTCGTGGGAGACCACGAAGCTGGGCTTGGCCCGCCCCGCGATGATCAGGTCGCGCAGCTGGCGGTTGTACTGCTTGACGTTGCACTGCCCGGTGCCCATCTGCTGGCCCTTTTCGAACATCCTGCCGATGGAGACCAGCAGCTGGCCGTGCCTGGCGTGCTCGTCGGGTCCGCCCGGGTCGGACGGGACGTACAGGCCCGGTATGCCGAGCATGCCGGTCGGCCGTACCGTCTCGACGAGGGTGTTGAGGACGACGGCGGGTTCCTCGTGGCTGGCGTCGGGCGACTGGGCCTGGTAGCCGACGGCGTCGACGCCCTTGTCGGTGCCCTCACCTCCGGTCTGTTCCTTGATCTGCTCGACCGGGTCGCCCTTGGAGAAGTCGATCGGTATCGCCCCGATCTCCTCGGCCTTGGCGAGCCGCTCGGGCACCCGGTCGACCGAGAACACCTTGGCGGCGCCGCGCAGCAGCGCGGAGTACGCGGCCATGAGGCCGACCGGGCCGGCACCGAAGACGGCCACGCTCTCGCCGGGGATCACCTTGGCCAGCTCACAGCCGTGGTAGCCGGTCGGGAAGATGTCGGCGAGCAGGACGAAGTCGGTCTCGAACTCCTCGCCCGGCGGCAGCTTCAGACAGTTGAAGTCGGCGAACGGCACCCGCAGCAGCTCCGCCTGCCCGCCCTCGTAGGGGCCCATGGCCACATAGCCGTAGGCTCCGCCGGCGAAGCCCGGATTGACCGTGAGGCAGAAGCCGGTCTTGCCGGCCAGGCAGTTCTTGCAGAATCCGCAGGCGACGTTGAACGGCATGACCACTCGGTCGCCCTGGGACAACGAGGTCACGCCGCTGCCGATCTCCTCGACTATGCCGAGGTTCTCGTGTCCGAAGACGATGCCCGACTCAGCGGCCGTACGGCCCTCGTACATGTGCAGGTCGGACCCGCAGATGGCGGTCGACGTGACACGTACCAGCACGTCGTTCGGATGCTCGATGCGTGGATCGTCGACGTCCCTGACAGCGACGCTGAAGGGCTTCTCGTACACAACGGCTTTCACCTGGTTCACCTCCGCGTCGAACGCCGGGACACGACGACGGACCGCACAGACCGAGGCTCTGGCCAGGAGAAACAGGTCCAGACGGGGCCCCCGGTCCATGCCGCAGCCCTAGGCGCTCGTGTTTCACCATCGGACACTTCCAGTGGACGCCGGTCCCGCAGGCGCTGCAACCCCCGGAGGCGGATCGTCCGCCCGGACCGTGCGCCCCGGGCCCCCGGGCCCCCCGCCGCCCGGGACCGAGAGCAGTGCGAGGAGTGCGGTGAGTCATCGGTCCGGGCGGACGGCACGCGGTACTCAGCCGGCCGAGTGGCCGAACATGCCGAGCCGGTGCCGAGCCGGTGCCGGTCCGGCAGGCTGCGCGCTTCCTCGGGGAGCGCGTCGAACAGGAAACGGGTGTCGGCGACCCGGACGGCCGTCGTCTTCCTGAGCAGGGCCCTGATGCGGACCGGGTCCGGGTACGCCTTGTCGAACTCGGCCCGCAGCACGGTGCGTTCGACCCGGCCGCCGGGGAACTGGACGGCCGGGGCGCCCCCGTGCGCATGGGTGCGGGTGGCGGCCCGGTCGACCTTGTCGCCGGGCACCTGGGCGAGGTTGTTGACGGCGGCGAACCCCGCGGCCTCCCCGGGGAGCATCTGCGGCGCCCTCGGGTGCCCACGGACGGCACGTGCCGGGTAGCGGATGCCCATCATCAGTTCCCGGTACGGCCGGGTGGTGACCCAGGGATCGGCACGTGAGGTGTCGACGAGGTGCAGGGAGACCGTCCCCACCGGGTGCGGACCACTGGGCGCGGGCAGTCCCAGCCGGGCCGGCACGGCTCTGCGTGGCGTCGCCGAGGACGCCGCGCGCGTGCCGACGGCGGACGGGGGGACGGCGGCGACGGCCGACAGGACAGCGGCGCGGCGAGTGAGCAAGGCGGCCCTCCGGGGCTGTGGTTGTTCGGCGACTCCTGTCAGCTTCGTGGGCGGGACCGGTCGCGGCCATCCGGCGGGCCGGTGGCCGCGGCGTGGGGTCGGCCGTACCCCGGGCCGGGGGCACACGGCCGGCCCGGCGCCGGGGACGGGGCTGTCGTGAGCGCCGTCAGGAGGCGCTCAGGCGCAGGTAGTCGAGGTTGAAGCCGCCGGTCTCGCAGTACACGGTGACCGTCTGCTCCCCGGCCCGGAGGGCGACGGGTACGTGCACCGACCGGTAGCTCGCCCAGCCGCCCGTGGGCGGCACGGACGCCGTCGCCAGGGTGGTGCCGTTGTCGTCGCGGAAGGACACGGCGTTCGCGGCGCTGGTGCCCGTGCCGTTGGCGACGCGCAGTTCGAGATCGTACGAACCGGCCCGCGCCACCTCGACGCGGTACGTCAGCCAGTTGCCGGCGGCGGTCCAGCCCACGTTCCTGCCGCCGCTGGCGGCCGGGTTGCTCTCGATGAAGTTGGCGCCGTCGGCGGGCCAGCCGTGCTGGTCCGTGTAGCCCTCGGCCTCGATCGGCTCGCCCACGGGGGCCGCGTGCGGGCGGACGGTCAGGTGGAAGGTCACCTGGTCGTGCGCCCGGCCGTCGGTGACGTAGAAGGTCAGGTCCCGCTCACCGGTGGCCGTCGGACGGATGGTGACCAGGCCGGTTCCGGGGTCGAGGGTGACGCCGTCGGGCAGTTCGGTCGCGTAGTAGGAGAGCCGGTCGCCGTCCCGGTCGGTGGCCTTCAGCGGCACCTGGGCGGTGCCGTACTGGTCGGCGACCACGTCGGCGGCGGGCGCGAGCACCGGGGCGTGGTCGCGGGAGTCCGTGCGGGCCTTGCCCTGCCACCGGTAGGTGGCGAAGGAGCCCGCAGGTACGGTCACGACGAACGTCTGGTCGCCGACGGCCACCCGGACCCGGCGGTCGGACCCGGCGCCGTTGCCGAGGACCGCCACGTAGCCGCCGTCGCGGGTCCGGTAGACCACGTTGCTGACGCCGTCGGCGGCCGCGCTGGACTCCAGGCGTACGTCTCCGGGTGCCAGGTACTTCGCGAACTGGCCCAGCCGGTAGAGCTCGTCGCGGACGGTGAACCGCTTGGTGGCGGTGTTCACCGTCACCAGCCGGTCGGGCCACTTGGTGGTGGCCGCGACCTGGTCCCAGTCGATGTCGTTGTCCCGCGACGGCGTCCAGTGCAGGGTGCCGCCGTCCTGGTCGGTGGTCTGGGCCCACAGGATGTAGGAACCGGCGTCGAGGCGGAAGTCGTCGAGGACGGTCGAGGGCGACAGGTCGCTCGTCTCGGTGAGCTGGACCGGCTTCCCGGTCTGCTCGTAGGCGTCGCGCATGACGGTCGGGTCGCCCCAGTAGGGGTGGAAGGCGATGGCGTCCGCCGCCCTGCGGACCTGGGCGCCGGTCACCGAGCCGTCCGGTGCGTCGTCGAAGATGCGGTGGTAGTTCTTCGTCGCCGTGCTGTTGGGGTCGCGCCAGTCCCAGAAGTTGAAGTCGTGCACATAGAGCCGGGTGCCCAGACGGGCGTCGCGGAGCTCACGCTTGATCGCCAGTGCGAGCTTCTGCTGCTGCGCGACGCTGATGTCCATCGCCGGGTAGACGACGTCCATGCCGGGCTCGTTCAGCAGGGTCAGCGCGTCGACGCGGATGCCCTGACGGGCGTACGCCTGAACGAACTTGACGTAGTACCGGGCGAACACCTCGATGCAGTCGTCCCGCAACTTGCCGGCCTGGTAGTAGTCCGTGCTGCTCCCCGGCTTGAGGGCGACCTCGCCGAGGAACCGGTTGTTCGTCTTCATCCAGGCCGGCGCGCTCCACGCCGACGCGAAGAACGTGGCACGGGGGTTGTAGCGCTGGATGAGCTTGATGGTGTCGACGATGTGCAGGTCGAGGTCGCGCCGGATGGAGAAGTGCTTCAGGCCGAAGTCCTCGGTGACTCCGGCGGGCAGGTCGTCCTCCGACCAGAACGGCAGGTGCTCGATGAGGTCGGGGCTGCCGATGGTCAGCCGGAAACGGTCGAGTCCGGCGCCGTGCTCGGGGTCGACAAGGAGCCGGACGGCTCTGGCACGTTCGCCGGGGGTGAGCTTCCACAGGTTGGAGACGCTCGTCTCGTCCAGGGAGAAGCCGATGCCCGTGTACTCCTGCCGCAGCGCGCTGGGGTCGGCGACCACGGTGGCGTCGACGGGACCGCCGGTGTCCGTGCCCGTCCTGACGACGGGCAGCGGGCGCCAGGCCCGCACGCCGTCGGAGGCGTAGGTACCGGTCACGACCTGGCCGTGCCCGGCCCGCGCGGTCGGGCCAGCACCGATGAGTGGCAGTGTCATGACAGCCACGGCGGCGATCGTGGTGAGCGTACGTCTCACAGCTGCTCCTGGACTCTGGTGGGTCGGGGGGTGTTGCCGTGCCGAACCGCAGGCGCGTGACCGCTGCGTCACCAACGGACCACAGAAGACGCCGAGTTGAGATCCAAGCAATGTCCCTGAGGTTAAGTCAAGGCGTGAAGAAAGGGTTTCGGGGCAGGCGGTGCCGGCGCCCGGGCCGTGCGGCCGACCGGTGGTCACGGGTACGGCAGGGACGGCCGGGCACCGGCGGTCCGTCAGGTCAGGGCCGGCGGCACGGGGGCCGGGAGCAGATGCCGCGCGAAGAATCGGACCGCGCTGTCGGCCTCGAACCTGGGCAGTTCCTTGTGCCGGCCCGTGTTGACGTGCAACGTCTTCTCCTTCGAGGCGAAGGCGTCGAACAGCGCCAGCCCGGCCGCACGCGGGATGTGCTCGTCGTCCCACTGGAGCGCGAACTCGACCGGGACGGTGATCCGCCGGGCCGGTTCGGCCAGGGCGTCGGGCCAGTGCAGGCCGAAGACCGCGGCGGTGATCCTGGGTTCGGCCGCCGTCAACGGCACCCCGATCGCGGTGCCCATGTTCAGGCCGTAGTAGCCGACCGGTCCCCCGGCGCCGATCTCCGCAAGCTCCTGGAGGGCGTCGAGGGTCGCCTGCCACTCGGGCACGGCGCGTTCGGCGAGGTGGGCGTTGTAGCGGACGACGACGGGACCCTCCGGCTCGCCCGCCGCCCTCGCCCGGTACAACTCGGCGATCTCCCGCTCGTCGTGGGCGGTGCGCGGCCGGTCACCGTGACCGGGTGAGTCGATACAGGCGACGTGGAAGCCGCAGCCGGTCACCAGGAGGCGGGCCCGGCCCGTCATCGCGGGCCACTTCTTGTGGGTGCCGCCGCCGTGGCCCATCAGCACCAGGGGTGCGCGACCGGGGCCGGACTCGGGTGACCAGAGCACCCCGGGGATCTCGCCCAGGGTGAAGTCGCGTTCGACGACGCCCTCCGACGTCGTCCCGGCGGTGAAACGGAGAGACTGCATGGGTGGTTGCCTTTCGGAAGGGCCTTCTCGTACAGGCGCTCCCGGCGACACCTACGTCGATCGCCCGACCGTGACGGGGAGGGGGAGCACCCACTCTGCTACAGCGTTCATGGGTCTCACCTCCTCGCACGACGTCACGGCCCCACGGACGCTACGCACCGGAGCCCGGTCCGTCCACCGGGTTTACGGCCCCTTGGTTCCACCGGCTCGTCGGCTCCCGCCGGGCCGGTGACCGTCAGGCGCCCAGGCGGTCGACGTGCTGGCTGGACAGGATCCGGCTTTTCGGCCACGCCGGCGCGGGCGAGGTGGCCGGTGGCCGTCGTATGGGCGGGTACGAGGCGGTGCAGCGGCGGGCGGAGCCAGGACGTGAGGGAGTGCATGACGCGGTACGAGCGGGTCCGGGAGACCGCTCCGTGGCGGGGCTGGACGCAGCCCGGCGGAACATGTACGCGTTCATCTCCATCGCCGGCAGCGCGTTCTCGGTGCGTCCCTTCGCCCGTGCCCACATGGTGGGCCCGGTTCGGTGCTGTCGGTGCCCTCGCCCGAGACACAGGTCAAGGTCGGTCCGGGGCCGGCGGCGACCGGCGCGCGGGCGGCCGCGAGGGTGAAGTCGTCGGTGACGCGGGTGCAGTCGGCCTCGCTCATGCCCGCGCAGGAGACACCGAGGCAGTAGAAGCAGGCGTCCAGACCGGTCCGCCGGTCCGCGACGGCGCAGGCCGCCTTGTCCGACCATGCCGGACGCGCCGGAGACGACGACTTTCACAGAGGCCCGTCACGGGGAGGCGGGGTCCGGCACGCCACCGGACCGCCACCGGGCCGAGCCCAGGCCCGCGAAGACGGGTGTGCCCGGTGGGACCGGGTACCCGGCGGCCACGGGAGCGCGAGTCGGGACCCCGACAGCATCCCGGTGATGAGCCGTCCGACGAGGAGGAACAGATGAGCACGGTCAGGAAAGCCGTCGACGTCGCCGTCCCGGTCCACACGGCCTACAACCAGTGGACCCAGTTCGAGGACTTCCCGAACTTCATGGAGGGGGTCGAGGAGGTCAGGCAGCTCGACGACCGGCACACCCACTGGACCACCAGGATCGGCGGGGTGCGGCGCGAGTTCGACACCGAGATCGTCGACCAGCTGCCGGACGACCGGATCACCTGGCGGGCGATCGAGGGCGACACCCGGCAGCGTGGATCGGTCCGCTTCGAGCCGCTGGACGAGACGCACACCCGGGTCGAGCTCACGATGGACATCGAGCCGAGCGGTATGGCGGAGAAGGGTGCCGACGCGCTCGGGCTGATCGACCGCCGCGTCGACGGGGACCTCGGGCGCTTCAAGGACTACATCGAGCAGCACGGCGGCGAGAGCGGTGCCTGGCGCGGCCGCATCCGCCCCGGCGATCCCGGCTCACCTCTCTGAGGATTCGGCCGAGACCCCCGAGCGCAGTCGTACGACCCCGGTCCCGGGACCGGGGTCGTCGGCCGTCCGGAAGCAGCCGCGGACGAAGGGCTACCAGCGGCGGCGGGACTGGTCCTCACTGGGCTTGCTGGGCGCGTTGCCGAGCTGGTGGGGGGTGAGACGGTCACCGTCGCTCCCGGCCTGCGGCACCTCGTTCGGCTCGCGCATCTCGCGCTCCTCGCGCACCGGTCCGGTGCGCGGCAGGGTGGGGTGGTCGGAGCGCCGGGGCGGCGCGGACTCCCGCCGCCGTACCCCGATACCGAGCCGGACCGCCCCCACCAGCGCGGCCGCGACGAGCAGACCGCAGACGACGATCACGATCATCCCCGCCGCCGAACCGGCGGCGGCCAGTCGTTCATGAGTCATGTACATCGGCTCCGGGTACCCACCGCGGGACGGCGGATGCCCCACGAGCGCACCGGGTCCCCGGCCGACGGCCGGCCGGACGCTTCCCGCACGGCCGGGACGGGGGCTGCCGTCGGCGGCGCAGGTCACAGCGGGGCGGTCCAGCGGGCGTCCGAGCGGGTCAGGGCGAACGCGTCGAGCGCGCTGCCCGCGAGGAGCACGGTGGCGAGCAGCAGCGGCAGGGCGGGGCTGCCGTGGCGGACCGCGAAGGCGCCGACGAGGGCGCCGCCGAACATCGCCAGCACCGCGAGGGCACGCCGGCCGGTCCTGCCCCCGCTGCCTCCCGCGGCCCTGCTGTCGGAGGCCATGCCGGTGATGGTCAGGGTCAGGACGGTGGTGGTGAGGTCGGGTACGGCCAGAGCGCGGGCGGTGGCGTTCTGGATGCCCATCGCGAGGCCGAGCAGCCCGATCAGCTGGTAGCGGGTCGCGGTGTCGTCCAGGGGAGCGCCGTACCGGGCGAGGACGTAGGCCGCCAGGAACAGGACCGTCTCCACGACGAGCGTCAGATGCAGGACGCGGCCGCGGTGGGCGCGGGCCCGGCGCGCGATCCGGCCGCCCAGCAGGGCGCCCACGCCGAAGGCGGCCAGCGCTGCCAGCGAGGCGGCCAGAGAGAAGCCCGCGGCGCCCGCGATCGCGAACCCGGCGAAGACCACGTTGCCGGTCATGTTGGCGACGAAGACATGGCCGAGCACCAGGTAGCTGAAGGAGTCCACGAGGCCGGTGACGACCGTCAGGGCGAGCATCAGCGGAGGCAGGGGGCCATGGCGGTCCGCCGGGTTGGGCAGCACGGTCGCCCGAGCTTCGCGGAACACGGGGTGGACGGCATTCCTGATCGACATGGCTGCCCCTTCGGGACTGGAAGGAGACCGCACCTCGTGCGCCGCCTCCATTCCAGCTTCCGGCCGCCCCGGCTCCCCTGTCCAACATATGGATCCGGGCGCAGCGATCGCTCAGGCCGATCGATCGCCGCCATGACGGTCGAGGACGTCGAGAAAGGCCTCGGCTGCCGGTGCCAGGCGCGTGCCGTCGTACACGACACAGATGTGGTGCACGGCCTCGGCATCGGTCAGGCGGAGCATCCGCGCGCCGTGGGGCAGGTCATCGGCGGTGTCGAAGCCCACCACGGAACCGGGACCGACGACCGCGGACCGGGGCACGACCGTGACGCCCACTCCGCGCGCGGCCAGCCGGATCATGTCGCGGATCTGGCCCACCTCGAAGTGCAGGCCCGCTTCGGCTCCCGCCCGTGTGAAGGCCGCCTCGACCTGGCGGCGCAGGCCGCTGCCCCGGCTGAACTGGATCAGCGGGTGGCTGTCCGGCAGCTCGGCGAGATCGACGGCGTCCCGGTCCGCGAGTGCGTGCTCGCGCGGTACGACGACGACCAGCGGGGCGCTGCCCAGCGTCCGGTGGTCCAGCCCCTGCGGCGCCTGCCGCGCGTCGAGTCCGACCACCGCGAGGTCGAGGGTGCCGGCCAGGACGGCATCGGCCATCCGGGAGCTGGGCGCGTTGGACACACGCAGGTCCACGCCCGGATGGCGGACCCGGTAGTCGGCCAGTACCTCCACCATGTCGAAGGGAACGGCCATCGTCTGCACCAGGCCGAGCCGCAGCCGGCCCCGGCGCAGCCCCGCCAGCGCGTCGAGGGCCGCCTGGGCGTTGTCGACGTCGGCGAGGATGCGCCGGGCCAGCGGCTCCAGCAGTTCGCCGGCGGCGGTCAGCCGTACCGACCGGCTCGTGCGGCTGAACAGCGGGGCGCCGACGTCCTTCTCCAACCGGGCGACCTGCTGGCTCAGCGCCGACTGCGCCACGTAACAACGCGCCGCGGCCTGGGTGAAGTTGTGGGTCTCGGCCACCGCCAGGAAGTACCTCAGATGCCGCAGCTCCATGAACGTCAATCTTCCGCAACGATCGGTCGAGGTCAATTCATGCGTCATGCCGATGCCGTGCGACGGCCTGGTGAGTTCCCGGTCATCCGACGGATGATCCGCGGAGCGGCTTCTGACAGGCTTACGCCGTTCCGGTCCGGTGGCGGCGCGCGTGGGCCGGGCGACCGGGACCAACTCTCGCGGAGCGGTGACATGGCAGTGAGCACGAAACCCCGCCCCGGCGGCGGTTCCTCCGGGTCGGAGTCGTCCTGGGCTCCCCTGGCCCTGCCGGTCTTCCGGGCCCTGTGGGTCGCGCAGTTCGTGTCGAACGTGGGCACCTGGATGCAGACCGTGGGCGCCCAGTGGCTGCTCCTCGGTCACGGGGCCACCCTGGTCACCCTCGTCCAGACCGCCTCCAGCCTGCCGGTCGTCCTGCTGGCGCTGCCCTCCGGGGTGCTCGCCGACCGCTTCGACCGGCGCCGGCTGCTGGTGGTCGCCCAGCTGGCGATGTGCGCGGTGGCCACCGTCCTCGCCGTGCTGGCCTTCGCCGGCACGCTGTCCCCCGGACCGCTGCTCGCCCTGACGTTCCTGCTCGGCTGTGGCACCGCCCTGATGGGGCCGGCCTGGCAGGCGATCCAGCCGGAACTGGTCGCGCGCGGCCAGCTGGCGGAGGCGTCCGCGCTGGGCGCGGTCAACATGAACCTGGCCCGGGCCATCGGGCCGGCCGTCGGCGGTGTGCTGGTCGCGGCGGCGGGCGCGGGCTGGACATTCGCCTTCAACGCGGTCTCGTTCCTCGGCATCGTGATCGTCCTGCTGCTGTGGAAACGGCCGCCGGCCAAGCCTGTCCCGCCCGCCGAACGCGAACGGTTCCTCACCGCCCTGTACGCGGCCCGCCGTTACGTGTGGAACGCTCCCGGCATCCGTCGTGTCCTGCTGCGCACCGCCCTGTTCATCCCCGGCGCGGCCGCCGTGTGGTCGCTGCTGCCGCTGGTCGCCGGCGACTCACTCGGCCTGGGCTCCGGCGGTTACGGCCTGCTCCTGGCCGCCGTGGGCGTGGGCGCGGTCAGCGGGGCCTTCCTGCTGCCCCGGATGCGCAGGCTGCTCGGTGCCAACGGCACGCTCGCCGCCGGAGCCGCCGCGTTCGCGGTGGTGCTGGCCGTCCTGGCCACCGTCCACGTCAGCTGGGTCGTGGCGCTCGCCCTGCTGCCCGCCGGGCTGGCCTGGATCGGGGTCCTGTCCACTCTCAACGCCGCCACCCAGACCCGGCTGCCCGGCTGGGTGCGGGCCCGGGGCCTGGCCGTCTACCTCCTGGTCTTCCAGGGCGGGCAGGCGCTGGCCGCACCGCTGTGGGGCGCGCTCGCCCAGTGGCTCGGGCTGACCACCGCCCTGCTGATCGCGGCGGCGCTGCTGCTGCTCGCCGCGGCGAGCGTCCGGCTGTGGCCGCTGTACGACGCCGCCCGCATCGACCCGACCCCGTCCGACCACTGGCCCGTCCCACCCCTGGTCCACGAGCCCGGCCCGGCCGACGGACCGGTCCTCGTCTCCGTGGTCTACCACGTCGCCCCCGCCGACCGCGCCGCCTTCACCGCGGCCATGGCGGACGTGGCCCGCTCCCGGCGCCGCACCGGGGCACTCACCTGGGGCCTCTACGAGGACGGCAACGCAGCCGGCCGCTTCATCGAGAACTACCTCATCGGCTCCTGGGCGGAGCACCTCGCCCAGCACCACACCCGGCTGACCGAGACCGACCGCCGTTTCGAGACGAGGGCCCGGTCCCTGCTGCTGCCCGGCACCGAACCGGAGATCACACACGCCTTCGACACCACCGCCATGGCCCCCGGCAGAGCGACCTGAACGCCCGCCGGCCACCGGATCACCGAACCGGATCACGGTGGCCGAAGATCGCTGCGCGTACGCTCGTGCGCATGGTCCAGCATCGAATGATCGACGTGAACGGAATCCGGCTGCACATCGCCGAAGAGGGTTCCGGCCCGCTGGTCGTGCTGCTGCACGGCTTCCCCGAGTCATGGCACTCCTGGCAGCACCAGTTCGGCCCGCTGGCCGCGGCCGGCTTCCACGTGGTCGCCCCGGACCAGCGGGGGTACGGGAGCAGCGACCACCCCGAGGACGTCGACGCGTACAGCATCTTCCACCTGGTCGGCGATGTCGTCGGACTGATCGGGGAGTTGGGTGCGCGGCAGGCGTTCGTCGTCGGGCACGACTGGGGTGCGCCGGTGGCCTGGCACACCGCGCTGTTCCGCCCGGATCTGGTGCGCGGGGTGGCCGGGCTGAGCGTGCCGCCGCCGTTCCGGGGGACCAGGCCGCCGCTGCGGGCCATGGACGAGATGTTCGGCGGCCGCTTCTACTGGAACTACTTCAACCGGCCGGGTGTCGCGGACGCCGAGTTCGCCCGCGACACGCGCACCACGCTGCGGAAGTTCTTCTTCTCGGCCTCCGGTGACGGCGGTTCGGCCGGGCAGCCCCTGGTGGACCCCGGGCGCGGCTGGCTCGCCGACATGCCGGATCCCGAGCGGCTGCCCGAGTGGTTCACCGAGCAGGACCTGGACGCCCTCACCGAGAGCTTCTCCCAGGGTTTCACCGGGGCGCTCAACTGGTACCGCAACCTCGACCGCAACTGGGAACTGACGGCGCCCTGGCAGGGTGCCAGGGTCACCTCGCCCGCGCTGTACGTCTACGGCGACCGTGACGTGGTCCCGGCCTTCCCCGGCACGCCCGAACTCATCGAGCGGCTCCCCGCCCTGATGCCCAGCCTGGTGCGTGAGCCCGTCGAACTGGCGGGCTGCGGCCACTGGACCCAGCAGGAGCGCCCCCACGAGGTGAACGCGGCGCTCGTCGACTTCCTCACGTCCCTTTCCTGAGCGCCGACGCACGGTCGGGCTCCGCTCTCCGCGGCTGCCTCTACGATCTTCTCGTGAGCGCGTGGAATCAGAGCCTGACCGCGGCCGGGATCCGGGATCCCGAGCTGCGGCGCGACTACAGCGCCCAACGGCGTACGGTCCGCCGGTACCGCCGGAGCGCCTACCTGGCCTGCAGGATGCTGCTTCCGCCCGCCGTGCAGCCCCATGTGGTGGCCGCGACGGCCGTGATGCACCACGGGGACGACCTGCTGGACAGCGGTCCCGAGGCGGGCCGGGCGCGGGCCTGGGCCGACTGGGAGCGGCGGGTGCGTGCGGGGCTGGAGACGGGGACCAGTGACGATCCCCTGGTCCGTGCCCTCCTGCACACGGTCACCGCCCACCCCCGGCACCGGCAGGTCGTGGCGGCCTATCTCGACACCGCCGCCACCGAGCTGGAGTTCACCGGTTTCGCGGCCGAGGCCGACTACCAGGACTATCTCGACGCCTACTCGATGCCGGCCTTCCTGCTGATAGGCGCGCTGCTGGGCCCCGAGACCGATCCCGGCGGACGGTTCCTGGCCGGCTGCCGCAGGCTCATCGACGGCAGCCAGCGGCTGGACTTCGTCAACGACCTCGCCGAGGACCTGCGGGAGGGCCGACCGGGCATCCCGGAGGAGACCCTGAAGCGTTTCTCCGTCACGGCCGAGGACCTCGCGGCGGGCCAGGCCTCGCCCGGTCTGCGCTCGCTCGTGGCACACGAGGTCGAGACCGCCCGGGCCGACCTGCGGTCGGCCCGGGAACTGCTCGAACTGATCCCGGCCGCCCACCGCCCGCTCGTCGGCACGCTGATCGAGATCGAACTGCTCACCGCCGACGCCGTCCTCGCGCCCGGCACGGACGTGCTGCGCGGCTCGGCGTCACCGTCCACGGTTGGCACCCTCGGACTGGTACTGGGTGCCCGCCGCGGAGCGGTGCGTGCTCAGCGGTAGCGACCGGTGACGCCCGGCGAGGCCGCCGTCGGGCGACGGCGTCGGCACTCAGGACGGCACCGCCCAGTCCGGCGCAGAGCGTGACCGGGCGCGGCCGACGGATGAGGGGACGGGCGGCTCAGCCCTTGTGCCACTTCTGGTTGGAAGTGCCGGCGCAGGTCCACAGCTGGAGCTTGGTTCCGTTGCCCGTGCCCTTGTCGACGACGTCCACGCACTTGTCGGCCAGGGAGCTGACCAGGTCCCCGGCCGTGCTGAGGTAGAACAGCTGGGCGCGGTTCCCGCTGCACTTGGCGACCTGGATGGCGGTGCCGTTCGAGGTGTTGCCCCAGGCCAGGTCCATGCACAGGTTGAGCGAGCGGATGGTGCCGTCCGACTGGAAGACCCACTTCTGCTTGGCCGCTCCCGAGCAGTCCAGGATCTCCAGCCGGGTGCCGTCCCCGCCCGCGTTGGTGACATCCACACAGCGGCCGGACGCGTTGCCGATCAGCGCCACCCCGGGGACGGTGGTCGTCTTGGTGCCCCCGCCGGAGGAGGAGCCGCCGGAGGAGGTCTTCCCGCCCGAGGACGACGACTTGGTGCCGCCCGGCTTCGAACCGGACGAGGTGGACCCCGAGGTCGTGCCGGGGTTCGGGTCCGAGCCGGAGCCGACGGATCCGCCGCCGGACTGCTGCCCGGTCGAGCCGGTGCCGGCACCCGTGCCGCCGCCGGACCCGGAGCCGGCGCCCGGATCCGTCCTGGCGGGCTTGTGGGAGGGGTTGGGGGACGGCGTCGACGACGAGGACGGGGACGGCGACTCCGACGTGCCGGACAGCGTTGTCGGCTCCCCCGGCGCCACCGCCGCGGCCGGTGTGGTGTCCGGGTCCGGGAAGAGGTCGACGCGGCTGAGCAGCGGTACGGCCAGGGCCGCGACGACGGTCAGTCCGGCCGCCGCGCCGACGGTGGCCCACACCCGTACCCCCGGCACCAGCCCGCGGCGGGGCATGGCGGGGCGATGGGCGAAGGTGTCACTGAAACGTCCCGCCGGACTGCCGGGCCGTTCCGCCGAGGGCCGGGGTTTGCGAAGGGGCGGCACGTCGTCTCCTGAAGGTCTCGTGAAGTTCTCGGAACGCCCGGAACGAGCGGGACACCGGAACAGTAACCAAGGCGGGGCCCAGCTCCGGACGCCCGCCCACGAAGATCCTGCCGAACGACACCTTCCGTCCACCTATACCCGATTGCCTGTGACCAAGTTGTTGAAGTTCGCAGCAATGGTGGCTTCGGGAAGTTCAGTTTTTCGCGCTAGCGTTCGTGCCTGAGGCGTTTCACAGTGACACAGAGCAACACCGCACGACAGCACAACAGCAACACCCGACACCGGAAGGCGGAGGCATTGAGCCTCATCGACCATGACCGCGCCGACGGCGCGGACCGGACACTCGGCCTCCTGCTCGCGGAGCGCGACAGCCTGCGCCGCTACGTGACCGGCATGATGGGGCGCGACCCCCACGGCGCGGAGGACGTCGTCCAGGAAACCCTGTTGCGGGCCTGGCAGTCGGCCGGCCAGCTGGACTGGCGCGACCGGCCCATCCGCATGTGGCTGTTCCGGGTCGCCCGCAATCTCGTGGTCGACGCCCGGCGCCGGGACCGGACCGTGCCGGTGGGGATCTTCGCGACGGACTTCGGCAGCGCCGTACCCGCGCACGTGCCGGACCACGCCGAACAGGTCGGTGACCGCCGGATGCTGGTCTCCGCGCTGCGCACCCTCAACCCCGCCCACCGCGAGGCCGTCGCCCGGGTCCATCTGCTGGGCCAGGCAGGCGACGACGTGGCCCGCCAGCTCGGGCTGCCGCCGGGCACGGTCAAATCCCGTACCCACCACGGCGTCCGCGCCCTGCGCACCACCCTCGAATCCCACGGCTGCCACCCGGCCGGAGCAGAGAAACTCCGGAGAGAGACGCGATGACCTCCGACACCATCACCACCCTGCTCGGCCTGGTCGGCCTGCTGGTCCTCGTCCTCGCCGTCACCAGCTGGCTGGTGCGGCGCGGCGGCGGCTGGAAGGCCCTGTGGCGCCGCCTCCGGCGGGAGACCGCCCTCACCGTGCGGGCGTTCACCGGTCCGGTCCGCACCGAACTGCGCTACCGGCGCGGGCTGCGGCTGCTGGTCCGGCTGCTGCGCGAGCCGGCCGTGTGGGCCGACGCCGAGCGGGCCGCGGCCATGGCCGCGGGCGTCCGCCCCGGGGTCCGTCCCTACGGCGTGCTGGCCGGGCCCGAGTGGATGGCCGTGCTGGTCGCGGCGGACGGCGACGCGCTGCGCGAGCCGCCGGAGCCGTGGGCGGCCGACGAGAGCGACCCGCGGCTGTGGTGGATCGACCGCAGCGATCTGACGGACGACGCCGACGCCCCGGCCGCACCGCTGCTGGTGTGCGTGGGGCACGACATGGGGCACGCGGTCCTCCTCGACGTGCGCTCCGGACCGCCCGCGCTGTCCGTGTACGGGCCGCCGCGCGCCGCCCGTACCGCACGCGCCGTGCTCCAGGCGCTCGCCGCCCAGGCGGACGCCCGGCTGCCCGACGGCCGGGTCGCCATCGCCGGCGGGGTGCACCCCCGGCATCCGGGGGCGACGGCCACCGCGACCGTCGGACAGCCCGGCATCGAGGTGGCGGTGTGCGCCGACCCGCTGGAGCGGCCGCTGCCCTCCGGTGTGCGGCTGCTGAGCCTCGGGGTGGCCCGGGGCCGGACCCGGCTGCTGGAGATCGCGCCCGACTCGACCCTCACGGTGCACGGTGCGCCCGCCGCCGCCCGGGTCGACGTACTGCCGCTGTCCCGGGCGGTGGCCCGGACCCTGACCGCGCTGCCGCCGTGCCCCGACCGCCCGGGCGACGAGGTCGTGCGGCCGCACGACGCCTCCTCCGACCCCGACCCCGACCTGCTGCCGGACGAGCCCGGCCTCGACGCCGGCGCGCTGCCGGTGGCCGAGCCCACCGGCGTCTCGGCCACCCGGCCGGTCGCCGGACCCGAGCCCGCGCCGGTGCCCGTTCCGGCCCCGGCGGCCGAGAGCGACGACGACTTCGCGGAACCGAGCACCTCCGGTGCGGCCGGTGTCTCCGCGAGCTCGCCACCGGCGCCGTAACCGCCGTACCCGTCCCCTGATTCCGCACGAACGACCGCCCGGCTGGGAGCCGTGAACCTCACCATCACCACCGTGGACGCCACGGACGGACAGCGCCGCGACCACCAGGTCCGGCTGCCCTCGAACGCGACCGTCGGCGATCTCGCCGCCGCCCTGACCCAGGACGAGGCCGCCGCCGGCGGCGCCGACTGGGCCACGGCCGGCGCCCCGCAGGCCCGCAACCTCTACGCCGACGGCCACCGGCTCGACCCCGCCGCCCGGGTCTCCGGCAGCGGCATCCGCGACGGCGGGCTGCTCGGGCTCGGCGGCCCGGCCCGCCCGGCCGACCTGGTCCGGGTGCACGACGACGGCGAACAGGACGGTGTCCTCGCCGAGGTGCACATCGTCTCCGGGCCGGGAGCGGGGCGCACCTGGCGGCTCGGGCCCGGCAGCCACGAGATCGGCACCGACCCGCTGTGCGCCCTGCGCCTCGACGCCGGCACCGGGGTGCCCGAGCGCGGGCTGTGGGTGACGGTCGGCGCGGACGGCTCGGCCGCCTGGCTCCGCATCGACGACGAGCCCGAGGCGACCGTCCGGGCCCGGCTCGCCTCGCCGCCGCCCGACGACGCCATCACCCAGCTGCGCAGGCCGCGCCCCCAGCCGCCGCGGGAGCGCGCGGCGGGGCCGGGCCCGGTGCCCTGGCCGGCCGGTGAGGATCTGACGGTCGGTCCGGTGCTGCTGCGGATGAGCGCGCCTGTCGAGGCGGACGCGGCCGTGACCCCGTCCGCCGACGGGTACGGCGTGGACTACAACCGGCCACCCCGGATCGCCCCGCACCTGGACGCCGAGCGGGTCCGGCTGCCGCAGCCGCCGTCACCGCCGCAGAAACGGCCGTTCCCGACCGTGATGATGATCTCCCCGATCGTCCTCGGCCTGTTCATGGTCAGCATCTTCAAGTCGTACTACTTCCTGGTGTTCCTGTTCCTCAGCCCGATGATGATGCTGTCGAACTGGGCGACCGGCCGGCGTGCGGCCCGCAAGCAGTTCCTGGAGTCCGAGCGGGCCTACGAACAGCGCCGTGACGTCATGGAGAGGCAGGTCCGGGACGCGGTCGTCGGCGAGCGGCGGGTCCGTGACAAGACCGGTCCGGACCCGGCGGCCGTCGCCCTCATCGCGACCGGCCCGGGCGGCCGGCTGTGGGAGCGGCGCCGCCGCGACCCCGACCACCTGGTGCTGCGCCTGGGCACGGTCGACCAGCCGTCGGTACGGGAGCTGGAGGACCCGGCACGGGACGAGAACCACCGCTCGATCCGCTGGAACATCCCCGACACGCCGATCGGCGTGGACATCACCGCGCACGGTGTGGTCGGCGTCGCCGGTCCGGCGGCCGAGGTGCAGCCGCTGGCCCGCTGGCTGGTGGCGCAGGCGGGTGTGCTGCACAGCCCGCGCGACCTGCGGATCGTCATCCTGACCGAGCCGGACCGGGTGACGGACTGGGCGTGGACGCGCTGGCTGCCGCATCTCAAGCCCGGCACGGCCGGCGGCCCGATGGTACTGATCGGCAACGACCCCGAGTCCACCGCGGCCCGGATGAGCGAGCTGGTCTCGCAGGTGCAGGCACGCCGCCGGCAGGCCGGCAACGACCGTGACGTGGTCTTCACCGACCCCGACGTGCTGGTGATCGCGGACGGCGCCCGGCGGCTGCGGGACGTGCCCGGCATGGTCCAGGTGCTCACCGAGGGCCCGCGGGTGCGGATCTTCAGCGTCTGCCTGGACGAGCAGGAGCGGCTGCTGCCCGAGGAGAGCACCGGTGTGGTGCTCGCCGCCGACGGCCGGCTGACCGTGAAGCGTCCCGGCGCGCCCGACCTGCCCGCCGTCCGTGCCGACCGGGTCTCCCCCGAGTGGTGCGAGCAGCTGGCCCGGTCGCTGGCCCCGATCCGGGACGTCAGCCCCGAGCACGACGCCGGACTCCCCCAGCGGGTCCGCCTCCTGGATCTGCTGGACCAGGAACCGCCCAACGCCGAGGGTCTGCTGGAGCGCTGGCAGCGCCAGCCCGCGAGCACCTCGTTCCTCATCGGCACCGGCTTCGACGGGCCGCTCTCCCTGGACCTCGTGCAGGACGGTCCGCACGGCCTGGTCGCCGGTACGACCGGTTCCGGCAAGTCGGAGCTGCTGCAGACGTTCGTGGCCTCGCTGGCCGCCGCCAACCGGCCCGACGAACTCACCTTCGTGCTGGTCGACTACAAGGGCGGCAGCGCCTTCAAGGAGTGCGCCAACCTGCCGCACACCCTCGGCATGGTCACCGACCTCGACGCGCACCTCGTGGAGCGTGCCCTGGAGTCGCTGGCCGCCGAACTCCGGCGCCGGGAGCAGGTGCTGGCCGCGGCCGACGCCAAGGACCACCCGGAGTACCGGGCCAAGCGGGCCGCCGATCCCTCGCTGGCGCCGCTGCCCCGGCTGCTGCTGGTCATCGACGAGTTCGCCACCCTGGTCCGCGAGGTCCCCGACTTCGTCCCCGGCCTGATCAGCATCGCCCAGCGGGGCCGCTCGCTCGGCATCCACCTGATCCTGGCCACGCAGCGTCCGGCCGGTGTGGTCACCGGCGACATCCGCGCCAACACCAACCTGCGGATCGCGCTGCGGGTCACCGACCAGACCGAGAGCCAGGACATCATCGACGTCAAGGACGCCGTCGACATCTCCTCGGCGACGCCCGGCCGGGCCCTGGTGCGGCGCGGACCGCGGCAGGCGGATCCGTTCCAGACCGCCTGGGTGGGTGCCGAACGCCCCCGGGAGAACGCGGCCGCGGCGGCCACCGAGGCGGAGGCCGGTCCGCGCAAGCCCGTGCGGTCGCTGGACATCGGCTGGGACGCCCTCGGCCGGCCCGCCGGACTCCCCGCGGAGACCCGGACGGTGTCGGCCTCGGCCCCGCAGGGCCCGGCGCCGACCGACCTCCAGGTCCTCGTCGAGGAGGTCCGCTCCGCGGCCGACCTGCTCGACGACTTCACCCAGCAGCCCAGCCCCTGGCTCCCGCCGCTCCAGCGCCAGCTGGTCCTGGACGACCTGGACGAGCTCGGCGCCACCCGCGACGGCCGCCTGGTCGTCCCCTACGCCCTGGAGGACGTCCCGCAGCTCCAGCAGCGCCGGGTCGCCGTCGCCGACCTCACCACCTTCGGGCACCTGTACATCATCGGCGCGCCGCGCTCCGGACGTACCCAGGTGCTGCGCACCATCGCCGGTTCGGCGGCCCGGGTGGCGAGCAGCGCCGACGTGCACCTGTACGGCATCGACGCGGGCGGCGGCGGCCTCACCGCGGTCGGCGCGCTCCCGCACTGCGGCGGGGTGGTCTCCCGGCACGACCTGGAGCGCCTCGGCCGGATGCTGCGCCGGCTGAACCGGGAACTGACCGAACGGCAGGACCTGGCCCAGACGCACAGCGCGACCGGTATCGCGGAGCTGCGCCGGCTGCTGCCGAAGGCCGAACGGCCGGCCCACATCATGCTGTTGATCGACGGCTGGGACTCCCTGCAGATCCTCCTCGACGAGCACGACCACGGTCAGCTGCTCCAGGAGGTGGTCCGGCTGATGCGCGAGGGTGCCGCCGCCGGTATCCACGTCGTCGCCACCTCGGAACGTTCGCTGCTGGGCGGGCGGATGGCCGCGCACAACGACCACAAGCTGCTGCTCCGCCAGGGCGACCGCAGCGACTACCAGGCCGTCGGCATGATGCCGAACAAGATCCCGGCCGACATCCCGCCCGGCCGTGGCTGGCACGTCCTCAGCGGCACCGAGACCCAGGTGGCGCTGCTGGCCACCGGCGGCGGCA
The DNA here is from genome assembly GCF_042754285.1 of Streptomyces sp. NPDC059224. Taxonomy (NCBI): domain Bacteria; kingdom Bacillati; phylum Actinomycetota; class Actinomycetes; order Kitasatosporales; family Streptomycetaceae; genus Streptomyces; species Streptomyces sp. NPDC059224. The sequence goes on along the minus strand of NZ_JBHZAN010000031.1, from coordinate 6,599 downwards.
CGGAGCAGGCGGAGGCGCTGCGCTCGATCGGCGAGAACGCCCGCAAGCGGGACGCCCAGGTGCCCGAGGCGCGGCGGCCGTTCCAGGTGGCCGTGCTGCCGCGCTCGGTGGAGTTCGCCGAGGCCTACAAGAAGGTGCAGGCGGACCGGCGGCGGCCGCTGTGGGGTCTGCTCGGCGTCGGCGGCGACGACGGCGGCGCGGTCGGCACGGACCTGGCCGGCACCGCCTCGGCGTTCGGGGTGTTCGGCCCGGCCGGGTCCGGGCGCAGCAACACCCTCGCGTCGATCGCCGTGTCGCTGCTGGCCGGCGGCACCTCGCTGGTGGTGCTCACCCCGCGTGAGTCGCCGCTGCGCGCCCTGGACCGGCATGCCACCGCCACGGTGCTCACCGAGAGCGACCCCTCGGCCGACACCGTGCGGGCGGCGCTGGACGCGCTGCCCGGACCGAAGGTGGTGATGATCGACGACGCCGACCTGCTCACCAACTCGGCGGCCGACAAGCTCCTCAAGGACCTCGCCGTCTCCGGCCGCGACCAGGGTCTCGGCCTGGTCTACGCGGCCTCGGCGGAGGGCTTCCAGAGCGGCATGAGCGGCTGGACGCTGGCCGCCCGGCGGGCCCGCAGCGGTCTGCTGCTCGCGCCGAAGAACCTGTCCGAGGGTGACCTGGTCGGGCTGCGCCTGCTGCCCAGCGTGGTGCGGGCGGCCACGCATCCGGGACGGGCCTGGACGGCCGGCCCCGGCGGCACCCTGCTGGCCGTCCAGGTGCCGCTGACGCCGCTGCGCACCTGACCGGCACCGGCGAGCACAGGCAGAGGGCCTCCCCGGAGATTCCGGGGAGGCCCTCTGCGTACGTCTCCGTGCGGGAGCTACGAGTTGTTCTGCAGGCTGCTGCTGATGCCCTGGTCGAACTGGATCGCGTTCTCCTTGATCCCGTTGAACATCTCCGAGAAGTCGTTGATGCCCTTCACGGCGGCCAGCAGGCTGGTGTCGAAGTTGTTGTAGGTCGTCCGGATGACCTCGCTGGACTGCTGGAACACCATGCCGTCGTCGACCAGGGTGTTGACCCGGTTGCGCAGGTTGCTGAGGACCGGCAGGAGGTTCTCGTGGGCGTCGTGCAGCAGGCTCACGACCTCCTCGATCTTGTGGTAGTCGAGGTTGATGCCGTTGTAGCTGGCCATTTCGTTCCTGTCGCTCTCGAAGGGGTCGTTCTCTGAGGGGGGTGGTCGGGCTACATGACGGGCCGGGTGCCGCCGCCCGAGCCGTGGCCCGAGCCGCCACCGCCGGAACCGCCGCCGCCCGAACCGCCGTCGTCGTCCGTGTTGCCGCCGACCTGCTGCCAGTCCGGCTGGTTGCCGTTGGCGTCCTTGGGCCCACGGGTGTACTCCGTGCGGTCGCCGTCACTGCCGGTGGTGACCATCGTGCCGCTGCCGTCGGAGTTGAGGTTGGTCTCCGAGTGGACGGTGGAGCCGTCCGGGTAGGAGGTGTCCGTGGTGTAGTGGTTGCCGTCGCTCGAGTAGTTGGTGACCGAGGTGTACGTCTTGCCGTCGTAGGTGACGGTGGACTCCTCCTTGATCACATGATGCTGGTCGTCGAGCGTGAGGTGCGTGTGGACGCTGCCCCGCTCGGTGTTGATCGTCTGGTCCAGCGGCGGGTCGCCCGGGTCGGTGGCGGAGCAGAAGTCCGGCATCGTGCCGTCCGGGCCGGGCACGCACTGGTCGAGGTGGGACTGCTTGTAGTCCCACAGGTCCTTGTCCCGGAAGTAGTTCTGCAGACCCAGGTTGCTGCCGGTGATGCCCATGCCCTGGGCCAGTTCCGAGTCGAAGGACAGGAACGCCTCGCCCACCGACCCGAAGGCGCCGGCCAGCTCCTTGAGGCCCTTGTCCGCGTGGCTCATGGTGCTGCTGGCGTTGTCGTAGAAGCCCGCGACGGCGTCGGCGAGGGTCTGGTCCCCGAGGATGGTGAAGGCGTCGCTGGAGGTGTACCCGTCGTAGTCCCGCTGCCCCACCTGGGAGAAGAGACTGTTGTCGAGCAGCGGGCCGATGTCTCCGGCCAGGCTCTCCAGGTCCCGTTTGGCGTCGTTGAGGACGTTGTATTCGATTTTCAGGCTATCGGCCATGCGAGGGCCTCCCAGTCGAGACTCCGGTCAGTTGGACCACGCCGCACGCGTCCCGCCGGTTCACCGCCGACGGCGGGTGTAACCCAGATCACGTGAACCACGGCGGGTGCTGTGGCGTGGTCAGTTGGGGAGTGACCGCCCCGAGCCCCGCAGCTTCCGGGAGGAACCCGTATGCCACGCCCGACCGACTGGAACGCGATCGGGCTCGACAGCGACCCCACACCCGGTGACCCCGACCAGATCCGGACGCTGTCCACCGAGCTGAACAACCTGGGCTCGGAGGCCCGCCGCATCAGCACGGCCATCGACGCGGTCATGAACACCGCCGGCGACAGCGTCTTCGTCGGTGAGGCCGCCAACGCCCTGCGCGCCAAGGTCAACGACCGGCTGCGCGGGCACATCGAGGACGTGGCGCAGTCCTTCGAGAGCGCGGCGACGGCACTCACCACCTGGGCGGACAAGCTCGTCGACCTCCAGTCACGCGCGGACGGCGCCCTCAACTCGGGCCGTGGCCTGTCCGAGGACGACCCGGACCGCGAGACCTACGCCTCCACGGCCCGGCAGGCCGGCACCGAGCACGGCGAGGGCGCCTCGGCGGCGGCGGGCAGCATCTCCGGCGTCTCCAACATCCAGCTGCCGATCTCCAAGTGCCAGCTGTTCTGGGAGGCGTTCCAGTGGCTGGCGATCATCCTGATCGTGCCCGCGCTGATCTTCGGCGGCCCGATCGCGCTGCTCGCCCTCGGCGTGAACCTGACGCTCTTCATCAAGACGATCGTCGACTTCGCCAACGGTGACGCCAGCTTCCTGGACCTCTTCCTCGCCGGGCTCGGCATCCTGGCGCCCACCACCAAGGCGCTGCCGATCTTCCAGATCATCAAGGGCGTCGGTACGACCGCCTTCGCCAAGGGCTTCGCCAACATCGCCCGCGGCACGTTCCAGGCCCTGCGGAACCTGTTCACCAACGGCTTCCGTCCCACCACCCTGCTGCTCGGCCTCAGGGACCTGGTCAAGCTGGGCAGCACCTGGGTCTACAAGGGCGGCCTGTGGGTGCTGGACGGCATCCACAACCTGCCCGGTGTCATCGGCCGTGGGGTCAACTCGGCCGGCCTGACGATCGTGCAGGGCATCAAGGGGATCCCCGGGTTCGTACGCGGGCTGCCCGCGACCTTCTCCAAGGGCTGGCAGGCCACCAAGACCTGGGTGGGTCAGGAGTTCGGCGGCACCAAGTGGCTGCGGATCTTCCTGCCGGTGGACGCGGCCGAGATCGGCGAGTACGGCTTCGCGCGCGCCCTGCGGATCAGCCTCTTCGACCGCGGCGTGCTCGGCCAGCACGTCTTCGGCGCCCCGATCACCAGCAGCATCGGCCGCACGGTCAGCTCGGTCCCGGTCGACCCGCGTACCGTCGACGCCCTGGTCGACATGCCGCGCATCCAGCTCAACGAAGTACGTTTCGGGGCGGGTCCGGGTCAGAGCAGCATCCGCAACCTCGACCTCAACCTGCCCAGCACCCATCTGGACGTCACCTCCACCCTGCGGCCGCCGTCCCTGAACCTGGGGGACGTGGGGGCCATCGCCCACCGCGGCAACTTCGGTGTGCACGCGGCACGTACGGTGGACGCCCTGGTCGACATGCCCCATGTGCAGCTCGGCAACGTCCACGTGGAGAACTTCGGTGCGCTGGGCGGCCGTTCGGAGGTCGGTGTGAGCGCCGTCACACCAACCGTCACCACCGCCTCCGGCCTGCACGTGCCCGCGTCGGCCGGCGTCCCCGGCGCCACGCAGGGACTCACCAACACCCCGGTCACGGGCGTCACCGGCGGTGCCCACACCACGCTCACCGGGCTGCACGCGACGCCGGCGAACCTGACGTCCAGCGCCGACGTACTGCTGCCGGGCGGCGCGCACAACGCCACCCACGCACCGGGTACGACCGTCCTCACCGGCACCCACGCCACCCCGCCGCCGGTCACCGCCACCCTCGGCGATCTGTCCACCGCGAACCCGTCCGCGGGCACCCTGCACTCCGCGCTCACCGGCAACCCCGGCGTCGGTACCGTCCACGCGCCCGGCACACCCGGCGTCGGCACCGCCCACACGACCCTGACCGGCACCCCCGGCACCAGCGTGTCGCACACCGCGCCGAACTCGGCCCCGACGCCCGGCGCCCCGCACGACGTGACCGCCCCCAACAGCCTGCTCACCGGCCCCGCCACCGTGACCCACCCGTCCCCGGCCGGGCTCGGGCACGGCGGACCCGGCAACCTCGAAACCGGGAACTCGGCCTTCGACCTGCTCGCGGGCAGCCGCCACGGCACGCCGAACACCGCGGTGGCCCCCGGTACCGGCAACGCGCTGGCGGACCGCACCACCAGCGCCCTGTCGGCCAACCAGACCCGACTGCACCTGGACGAACTGGTCCAGAGCCCCGGCTCCCCGCACCCCGGCAGCCCGCAGCAGCTGCTGCCCAACTCGCCGACCACGCCCCCGGCCGGCCCGGAGCGGCTCACCACGAACCCGGCGACCGTCACGACTCCGGACCGGCTCACGACCGGCCCAGGGAACGCCGGCACCCCCGACCGGTTCACCGGCAACGGTGCCCCGCACGACCCGGCGCCCCTCTCCCCCGGCGGCTCCGGACACCCGGGCGGGCACGGCAACAGCGCCGCCCTCGACCTCGTCGACACCGGCCGCAGCGCCCGGCCCACCGACAGTCCCGCCTTCGCCGGCACGCCCGCCCACACGGACGCCGACAAGGGCCTGGCCGGATCGGCGAACGGCACCTCGGCACACGTCCCCGAGACCCTGCCGGCCCACATCGCGCCCACCCCGCCCGGGACCCACACCCCGCTGCCGGGTCATTCTTCTCCCGCACCGGGCGCGCACACCGCCGACACCACCGCCGCCTTCGACGACCTGCTCAAGGAGCCGAACGTCGTCAAGGTCCCGGGCAACCACGAGCTCGCGGTCAAGGCGCCGCGCGGTGGGACCCCCGAACTCCACGGCGGCGCCGTAGAGTCGGGCCTGTTCACCGTGGAGAAGCTGGGCACGGGCTTCGTCGTACGGCAGCTGGACGTCGCCGGCGGGGCCGTGGTGCACAGCTGGACCTTCAAGCGGCTCGGCGGCCTTCGCCTCGCCGAGGAGACTGTGCGGTTCGGCGACGGCCCGTTCGGCGGGGTGAGCGTCAAGGTCGCGGGCAAGTCCGTGGACTCGGTGTCCGACGGCGCCGGAACCTGGCCGGCGAAACTGGGCGGTGAGGACGAGATCGTCGTCGCCTCCGCCACCGGCAGCCACGTGTACAGCCGGTCCACCGGCGAACTGCTGCACTCCGCCCCGGACGTCCCGCTGCCCCCGCGCCCCGAAGGCCTCACCGGGCCGGCCGCGGACAGCTGGGACTCCGCCGCCCGCGCGACCCGCGGCCACATGGCCAGGGCCGCTGCCGACAACGACGTCAAGCTGTTCATGCAGGGCGTCATCGGCGGCGCCTTCACCTCGAAGAAGGGCTACGGCGGCTTCGTCAACCCGAGCGCCCTGGAAGGCGGCCTGGCCGGCAAGGTCAAGCAGTTCAACAAGGTCGCCGGCGAGCTGATGTTCGAGGGTCCCAACCAGCGCATGACGGTGTGGCGGGGCGTGTCCATGGACCCGCGGGCCGCCCAGGCCGACGTGTTCGTGGAGCGGCTGCCCGCCTCGACCTCCAACGACTTCACCTTCCAGGCGGAATGGGCGAAGAACGGCGTCAACAGCAACCGGGTCGTCTTCGAGATCGACGTTCCGGCCGACCACGGCAAGTTCTCCATGGCCTATCCGCCGGGGTACGAGAAGTCCGCCGACGACGCCATCGCCCTCAACCAGGATCAGCGCGAGGTCACCCTCTCGCCGACCCGGCTGGTGCGGACCGGCCCCGCCCGGGTCGAGGACGGCATCACGATCGTGCCGGTGCGTGCCGAGCAGATCCCGGAGGGCCAGCTCGACAACCTGATCAACGAGAAGTGGTCCGGGCTGCCCTCGGGCGAGGCGTTCGAGGACTTCGGCCGCGCCTTCGGGCAGGACGCGATGCGCCGCTGGGAGGGCCTCGGCGACGCGATCGTACGGGAGGGCGATGACGGCCCGAACGTGAAGACGTTCACCGTGGGCCGGCCCGGCTACGCGGACGAGATGACCGTCACCGTCACCCACAAGGTGGACGACAACGCCGTCTCCGTCACCATCACCGGCGGCGAGCGCACCTTCACCAGGGAGTGGAGCGGCACCGGGTTCAACGACCTCGCCGCCGACCTGCGCGGCCACGTCCTCCACAACAACGAACTGCTCAGCTCCCTCCCGACACCGACGTCCTGGGGCAAGGAGCTGCCGAGCCCGGTCCACCCCGGCTCCCCTGCGGACACCCCGGTCCCGAGCCCGGTCCGCGGCACTCCCGAGACCACGCCGGCGCCGCACCAGGACACCGCGCACTCCGGTGGCCAGGAACTGCCCGGGCACGGTTCCCG
>NZ_JBHZAN010000030.1:119162-144077 GCF_042754285.1 Streptomyces sp. NPDC059224 | reverse complement strand
GGCACGCTGTTGAGTTCTCAAGGAACGGTCGCTTCCTTTGTACTCACCCTCTCGGGCTTTCCTCCGGGCTTCCCTTCGGTCTTGCGTTTCCGACTCTATCAGACCGTTTTCCGATCCGATTTCCTCGGTGCTTTCCAGGTTCCCGCTTTCGCGATTCCCTTTCCGGCGTTTCCGACTCTATCAGATCCTTTCGGCGTCTGATCCCCGGTCAGCGGGTGTTGTCTTCGCGGCTGTTGGGCCGTTCCGACGAGTGAGACTTTAGCGGATTCCCGGCCGCCGACGCTAATCGGGGGCCGCGTCCTTTCGAACGTGGATTCCTTCATTTCGCACATACGCATGCCAAAACAAGGCGACGACGAATCGTCGACTGCTGGCAGGTACTTACGGAATGGCTGTCCGGGGACCGACCGGAGTCGGCGCTCACGTCGGACAACCCGGAGAACATTACGTAACCGGCTGGGGTGTGTCAACTCGCGGCGGGACAGAGCCCCTGGGCGTATCGTGGGCGGCATGACTACGCGTACGTGCACCCAGCTGTGGTGGGCCGCCTGACGGCGGCCGCGTTCACGTACGCATTCAACGGCCGCCGCCTCGGCGGCCGTTCGTGTATCTCCCTCCGGAACCTCTGAGGGTCGGCCGCTCGGGGCGGCGGCTCCGACCAGGAGGTGGAGAAGGAATGACACGGGTCTTCAGCGGGATCAAGCCGACCGGGCACCTGACGCTGGGGAACTACCTGGGGGCCATGCGGCAGTGGGCCGCCGTGGACCAGCACCAGGCCGACTCCCTGTTCTGCATCGTCGATCTGCACGGGATGACCGTGGACCACGATCCGGCCCGGCTGCGCCGGCTCACCCGGCAGGCGGCGACCCTGCTGCTGGCATCCGGGCTCGATCCGCAGTTGTGCACCGTGTTCGTACAGAGTCACGTCGACGAGCACACCCGGCTTTCGTACCTCATGGAGTGCGTGGCGACCGACGGGGAGATGCGGCGCATGATCCAGTACAAGGAGAAGGTCGCCGGCGAGGCGGTGCGCGGGCGGGGTGTACGGCTGTCCCTGCTGACGTATCCGGCGCTGATGGCGGCGGACATCCTGGCGTACGGGGCGGACGAGGTGCCGGTCGGGGACGACCAGGCGCAGCACGTGGAGCTGACCCGGGATCTCGCGGTGCGGTTCAACCAGCGCTACGGGCATACGTTCGTGGTGCCGAAGGCGACCGTGCCGACGGTTGCCGCGCGCGTGATGAACCTGCAGGACCCGACGTCGAAGATGGGCAAGAGCGACGACTCCGGAGCGGGCGTCGTCTATCTGCTCGACGAACCGGAGGTGATCCGCAGGAAGATCATGCGGGCCGTGACGGACAGCGGGCAGGACGTCGTCTACGACCGGGAGGGGCGGCCCGGGGTCGCGAATCTGCTGGAGATTCTCGCTGCGTGCACGGGCGGGAACCCTGAGTCACTGGCAGCCGTTCACGATTCGTACGGCGCTCTGAAGCGGGCCACCGCGGAGGCGGTGCTGGACGTACTCGGTCCCGTGCAGGCCAGGCACAAGGAGTTGTGCGTCGACCCGGGATATGTGGAGGAGGTGCTGCGGCATGGGGCGGAGAAGGCTCGGGCGATCGCCCGGCCGATCGTCGATACGGCATGTCGGGCGATCGGGTTGTTGCCGCCAGGTGCCTTCTCGGAGGCTGCCGCGGCCCGGCCCGTGGTGGACGCGGTCCGCTAGGCGCCCGGCAGTTCCCTCACTCCCCCGTAACCGCAGTCCCCTGTGACTCCGCCTCAGTCCTTCTTTCCTGAGGCGAGTTCGCGGCTGCGGTCGCGGGCGGCTTCGAGGGCGGCGATGAGGGCGGCACGTACGCCGTGGTTCTCCAGTTCGCGGATGGCGTTGATGGTGGTGCCGGCCGGCGAGGTGACGTTCTCCCGGAGCTTGACGGGGTGTTCGCCGCTGTCGCGGAGCATCACGGCGGCGCCGATCGCGGACTGGACGATGAGGTCGTGGGCCTTGTCGCGAGGCAGGCCGAGCAGGATGCCGGCGTCGGTCATGGCCTCGACCAGGTAGAAGAAGTACGCCGGGCCCGAGCCCGACAGGGCGGTGCAGGCGTCCTGCTGGGACTCGGGGACCTGGAGGGTCTTGCCGACGGCACCGAAGATCTCCTCGGCGGTGGCGAGGTGGGCGGCGGTGGCGTGGCTGCCGGCGGAGATGACGGACATGGCCTCGTCGACGAGGGCGGGGGTGTTCGTCATGACACGGACGACCGGGGTGCCGGTGGCGAGGCGCTCCTCGAAGAAGGAGGTGGGGATGCCCGCCGCGCCGCTGATGACGAGACGGTCGGCGGGGATGTGCGGGACGAGTTCGTCGAGGAGGGTGCCCATGTCCTGTGGCTTGACCGTGAGGATCAGGGTGTCGGCGGTCTTCGCGGCCTCGGCATTGGTGACCGGGGCGACTCCGTGGCGGACGCGGAGTTCTTCGGCGCGTTCGGGGCGGCGGGCGGTGACCAGGAGGTCGGCGGGTGCCCAGCCGGCCCGGATCATTCCGCTGAGCAGGGCTTCGCCAATCTTGCCGGTGCCGAGGACTGCGACTTTCTGACTCATACGGTTCAGTCTGGCACCGGGGGTGGCGGGCGGGGGGCGGTTGTCCGCTGGGCGGACGTCGGCGGTGGCTATGCCGTGCGTCGCCTGAGGGTGGCCGCTCCCAGGGTGAGCACCAGCAGGGCGCAGCCGGCGACGATCAGGACGTCCCTGAGGAAGGTGGCGGTCATGTCCGTGTGGTGGAGGACTTCGTTCATGCCGTCCACGGCGTAGGACATGGGCAGGACGTCGGAGAGGGCTTCGAGGGCGGGGTGCATCTGGGAACGGGGCGTGAAGAGGCCGCAGAGGAGGAGCTGGGGGAAGATCACCGCCGGCATGAACTGGACCGCCTGGAATTCCGAGGCCGCGAAGGCCGAGACGAAAAGACCGAGGGCCGTGCCGAGCAGGGCGTCGAGCAGGGCGACCAGGAGCAGCAGCCAGGGCGAGCCGGTGACGTCGAGGCCGAGGAACCAGACGGCCAGGCCGGTGGCGAGGGCCGACTGGATGATCGCGAGGATGCCGAAGGCGAGGGCGTAGCCGGCGATGAGGTCGGCTTTGCCGAGTGGCATGGAGAGGAGGCGTTCGAGGGTGCCGGAGGTGCGCTCGCGGAGGGTGGCGATGGAGGTCACCAGGAACATCGTGATGAGCGGGAAGATGCCGAGGAGCGAGGCGCCGATGTTGTCGAAGGTGCGCGGGCTGCCGTCGAAGACGTAGCGGAGCAGGACCAGCATCAGACAGGGGATGAGCAGGAGCAGCGCGATCGTGCGGGGGTCGTGGCGGAGCTGGCGCAGCACGCGGGCGGCGGTGGCGGTGGTGCGGGCCGGGTTGAGGGCGCTGACGGGGGCGGTCGTGGTGGTGGCCGGCTGAGTGGTCATCGTGCGTTTTCCTTCGAGCGGGAGGTGGTGGCCGCTTCGTCGACGAGGTGCAGGAAGGCCGCCTCGACCGTGTCGGAGCCGGTGCGGGTGCGGAGGGCCTCGGGGGTGTCGTCGGCGAGGATCTCGCCCTCGCGCATGAGGAGGAGGCGGTGGCAGCGCTCGGCCTCGTCCATGACGTGGGAGGAGATGAGGAGGGTGGCGCCCCGGCTGGCGGTGATGGAGTGGAAGAGCTGCCAGAGGTCGCGGCGCAGGACGGGGTCGAGGCCGACGGTGGGTTCGTCGAGGACGAGGAGTTCGGGGGTGCCGAGCAGGGCCACGGCGAGGGATACGCGGCTGCGCTGGCCGCCGGAGAGGTTGCCGGCGAGGGAGTCGGCGTGGCTGGTGAGGTCGACTTCGCCGAGGACGCGTTCGACGTCGGCGCGGCGGTCGGAGGCGGGGCGGGTGGGGTCGAGGATCGAGCCGAAGTAGTCGAGGTTCTGGCGGATGGTCAGGTCGTCGTAGACGGAGGGGGCCTGGGTGACGTAGCCGATGCGGGTCCGGAGGGTGGGGTGGCCGGCGGGGTGTCCCAGGACGTTCAGGGTGCCGGTGACCTTGGCCTGGCTGCCGACGATGGCTCGCATCAGGGTCGACTTGCCGCATCCGGAGGGTCCGAGCAGGCCGGTGATCTGGCCGCGGGGGACGGTGAAGTCGAGACCGCGCAGGACGGTTCGGGGGCCGCGGACGGCGGTGAGGCCGGTGGCCTGGACGGCGGGGGGCAGGGCTGAGTTGCCGGGGGCCTGGGGCGGCTCCGGCGAGTAATTCACCATGCGATGAATAATGCTCGGGACGGGTGGAGGCGTCAAGACCGCGCGACCGGCCCTCGACCGGCCCGCGGCAGGGTCGCCGCTGCGGGCCGGCGGAGGCCGGCAGGGCTCAGGTGTTGAGGGCGACGAGCAGGAGGACGTCGTACGTCTCCTCGACGATGCCGTCGGGGAAGGCCCGCAGGAGGTGGGCACGTTCGTCCGTGAAGAAGTCGGTGCGGCGGTCCTCGGGGGTGAGCAGGAACGCCGAGTGGCTGCCGATGTTGGCGAGATGGGTGTCGAGGGGGATGCGGCGGCTCCAGCGGACCTCGCGGCGGGTGAAGCGGAGGCGTCCGCTGGGATCGGCCAGTTCCGTGCGGTCGGCCGCCTTGCGCTTCTCGGCGGCGGCGTCCACGCCGAAGAACCGGCTCATCCGCTCGTTCTGTCCGGCGATCCACTCGATGTCGAGGGCGTCGGTGTTCCACCACAGTGCGATCGCGCCGCCGGGACGCAGCACGCGGAGCGCCTCGGGCACGGAGCGGGCCGGGTCGGTCCAGTGCCAGGCCTGGGCGTAGGTGAGGAAGTCGGCGGTGTCGTCGGCGAGCGGAAGGGCGTTGCCGTTGCCGCGGACGAGCGGCACGCCGGGGAGCGTGCGGTGGAGCTGTGCCGCCATGCCCTCACCCGGCTCCACCGCGACCACGTCCGCGCCGCGCGCGTGCAGGACCGCGGTCGCGATGCCGGTGCCCGCGCCGACGTCGACCACCCGGGCGCCGGTGAGGGAGCGGCCGGCCTCTTCCTCGACGGCGTCGAGCAGGGCGGGCGGATAGGAGGGGCGGTTCGCGGCGTACTGGGCCGCGGCGGCGTTGAAGGAGTGCGCGCGGGTGGCGTGCGAGGGAGCGGGGGTGTGGTCCGGGGGGCGCGGCTGGCTTGTGGTCATACAGCCATGGTCCCGGGGGCGGGGCGGAAGGCGACACGGGATATCGCCGGGCCCGCGCGGACACCCTTCGGCATGCCGGACGGTCTCAGCGCTTCCGCTTCTTCTTCGAGGGGTTGCCCGTGCGGCGAGTGGTGCGGCGTTCGTGTTCCTGGACGGCGGTCTCGTACTCGGCGCGCTGGAGTCGCTCGCCCGGGGCCTCCACCAGGGAGCGGAAGAAGTAGGCGAGGAGGGAGCCGACGAATCCGATGGCGAGGAGGCCGCGCAGGGAGGCCTGGCGTTCGGGGTCGGGGCGCTTGCCGAAGGACTCCCAGGTGTTCCGGAAGGCCAGGGCGCTGCAGATGGCGAACATCGCGACGACCAGGACCGTGACGAAGGACCCGGTGTCGGCGAGTTGCAGGCCCTCGTAGGCGAGGCGGAGAACCAGGCAGGAGGCGACGGCGGCGGCGAGCGATCCCACGGCCAGGCCGATGCGGCGGAGGATGTAGCCGTCGTCGTGGTGGACCCAGGACGTGCCGAAGAAACGGAGGGGCTCGGGGCGGGGACCGCTCGGGGCCTCGCCGGCGGAGCCCGCGGGGGTGTCCGGGGTGCCTGGTTCGTCGCTCACGGGACGATTATGGCGCCGGTGGCCGCGGGCTCCGGGTCGGGGTGACCGGTCAGGCGCAGCGGTCGGCCACGTAGCCGTCGCTGCCGGTGTGGACGTTGGTGTCAGAGACGAACTCGCCGTTGCTGATGTTGTCCCAGATGTTCGAGGTGCCGTAGTAGCCGGCCACCGTCGTGCCGGGTGTCTGGCAGTAGATCGGCACCTTGGCTCCCTCGGGCAGGACCCGGGTGATGTCGTAGCTGGTGCCCGGGCCGCTGCGGACGTTCAGGCGAAGGCCCGGGGCGACGTCGTAGTAGCGGATGCTGGCGGCGGCGTTCGCCGTGGCGGCGGAGCCGAGGAGCATGAGGAAGGCGCCGCCGGCGGCTGCCGTCATGAGGGTGGATCTGCGTCTGAGCGATGTCATACGAGTCCTCCGGAGTCCGAAGACCGTGTCAGGTGAAGCCGAACCGCGAGACCGGTTCAGGCGCAGCGGTCGGCCACGTAGCCGTCGCTGCCGGTGTGGACGTAGGCGTCCGAGACGTATTCGCCGTTGTCGATGTTGTCCCAGATGTTCGAGGTGCCGTAGTAGCCGGCCACCGTCGTGCCGGGTGTCTGGCAGAAGATCGGGACGCGAGTGCCCTCGGGGAGGGTCCGGGTGATGTTGTAGCCGGTGCCCGGACCGCTGCGGACGTTGAGGCGGACGCCGGGGGCGACCGCGTACGTCTTCACGGATGATGCCGCCAGCGTTGCGACGGCCTCGTCCTCACCGCCGCCCTCGGCTTCCTGCACTTGGTCGACAGACACTTGTAGCTCCCCCCACTGAACCCATGAGTGCCATGGAGTCCCGTTGATTCCCCTGAATCGAGCCACGAAACACATGTCCGTAACTCGCACGCGGAGGCTAGCAAGCCGCCTCTGTATCGCACGAGTCATCGACTAGGCTCCGTGCGTCGCGCGCCGCGAAGAACAGCACGGGGGTGATCCCATGACGCCACAGCGCAACACCGGAGCGGGCGCGGAAGCGGAACTTCCCGAGTACGCCGGGCACTACCGCCTGGAATCCTGCCTGGGTTCAGGCGGGATGGGCGTTGTGCACCTGGCCCGTAGCACCTCGGGGCTGAAACTCGCCGTGAAGGTCGTGCACGCCGAGTTCGCCAAGGACCGTGAATTCAGGGGTCGTTTCCGGCAGGAGGTGGCCGCTGCGCGGAAGGTCAGCGGTGCCTTCACTGCGCCTGTCGTGGACGCCGATCCGGAGGCCGCGCGGCCCTGGATGGCCACCCTCTTCATTCCCGGCCCGACCCTCTCCGAGCAGGTGAAGCGGAACGGCCCCATGTCTTCAGCCCAGTTGCGCCGGCTGATGGCCGGGCTCGCGGAGGCACTGCGCGACATTCACCGGGTCGGGGTGGTGCACCGGGATCTCAAACCGAGCAATGTGCTGCTCGCCGAGGACGGTCCGAAAGTCATCGACTTCGGTATTTCCCGGCCGAAGGACAGTGAACTGCGGACCGAGACAGGGAAGTTGATCGGTACGCCGCCGTTCATGGCGCCGGAGCAGTTCCGGCGGCCCCGTGAGGTGGGGCCGGCCGCCGACATCTTCGCGCTCGGGTCGGTGCTGGTGCATGCGGCCACCGGACGCGGGCCGTTCGACTCCGACAGCCCCTACGTCGTCGCCTACCAGGTCGTGCATGACGAGCCCGACCTCACCGGCATGCCGGAGGAACTGGCTCCGCTGGTGCTGCGCTGTCTCGCCAAGGAGCCCGAGGACCGGCCGACGCCCGACGAGATGATGCGGGAACTGCGGTCGTTGTCGGCGTCGTACGACACGCAGGCGTTCATACCGGCGCAGCGGATCAAGGACGACCACGACGACACGCCCGAGGAGGCACCGGCCGCCGTTCCGGAGAGGAAGGCGGGTAAGGCGACGAGACGGCGGATGGCCTTCGCCGCCGGGACGGCTGTTCTGGTCCTGGGCGGCGTGCTCGCCTCGGCGCTGTGGCCGGGTAACGACCGTCCGGCCCCTGTCGGCGGCACGGTGCGCGGTTCCGCCGACGCGTTCGAAGCCTGGCAGACGGCGGCCGCGGCCAAGGACGGCTCGGGGATGCCTCAATGCGTCGGCGGCGCCGGGAGACTGCTGTGCTTGCGGTCGGGGCTGGCCTTCGCCCTCGACTCCGCGAACGGCCGTCTGCTGTGGCGGCACAGGGTCGCGGACGAACGAACCAGCGGCTCGCCCTCCCTGTCGGGCGGGCTCCTGCTGGTGCCGACGGACGGCGGCCGGCGGGTGGAGGCGCTGGACCCCGCTTCGGGTTCGTCGCGCTGGAAGCAGCACCTGCCCACGGCTCAGGGCATGGAGATCACCCGGAGCATGGTGTTGATCGTCGCGGCCGACGGGGTCATCACCGGCCTCGACAGCAAGTCCGGCGACACCAGGTGGAGCATGCCCGTCCACGGCAGCGTCACCCCGTCCCTGGGTTCGTTCGCCGGGGATCCATGGGCGTACGCGACCAGTACCTCCGCCGACGGAACGCACACCCTGGTCACCGCGCTGGACCCGGACACCGGCGCGAAGCGCTGGGATGCCCGGCTCGCCGGGGATCTCAGGCCGCTCGGCAGCGCGGGCGGGTCCCTGTTCCTGCTGTCCGTGAAGACCTCGTCCGGTGCGACGGACGCGGTGGTGCGCTACGAGCCGGACGCCAAGGCGGCCCGCCGGGTGGCGCTGCCCGTTCCCCGGTTGGCGCCGGGTGCCGCCGTACGCGGCGATGTCGTCTATCTGCTGTCCGCCGGTGGCTCGCTGGAGGCCGTGGACCTGGAGAACGGCAACCGGCTCTGGGGGCTCCAGACCTCGGTGAGCCGGGGCTCGGCGCCCGTGGCCGACGACCGGTACGTCTACTTCACGGCGGCGGACGGACGGCTGCTCGCCGTCGACGCGCACAAGGGGACCCTCGTGGGCCAGACTCCGGCGCGTCTGGGCACCAACGGCGACCAGGTCACCGCCTCGCTGCCCGCCCCCCTGATCCTCCGCACCCACGTCTACGCCACCGCCCCCGACGGCACCGTCTTCGCCGTGGGGGCGGAGGATCCCCTCGTCTGGTGAGGACGTACGGCGACAGGGGGCGCCCCCTTGCGGGAGGCGCCCCCTGTCGCGTGGGTCGGACGGCCGGTGTCAGCCGAGCTTCGTCACGTCGCGGACCGCGCCGCGGTCCGCGCTGGTGGCCATCGCCGCGTAGGCCCGCAGGGCGGCCGAGACCTTGCGCTCGCGGTTCTTCGGGGCGTAGACGCCGTTCAGGGCCTGCTCGCGGCGGGCCAGCTCGGTGTCGTCGACGAGGAGCTCGATCGTGCGGTTCGGGATGTCGATGCGGATGCGGTCGCCGTCCTCGACGAGGGCGATGGTGCCGCCCGAGGCCGCCTCCGGGGAGGTGTGGCCGATCGACAGGCCCGAGGTGCCGCCGGAGAAGCGACCGTCGGTGATCAGCGCGCAGGTCTTGCCGAGGCCGCGGCCCTTGAGGAAGGACGTCGGGTAGAGCATCTCCTGCATGCCGGGGCCGCCCTTGGGGCCCTCGTAGCGGATGACGACCACGTCGCCGTGCGTGATCTGCTTGTTGAGGATCTTCTCGACGGCCTCTTCCTGCGACTCGCAGACGACCGCCGGGCCCTCGAAGGTCCAGATCGACTCGTCGACGCCGGCCGTCTTCACCACGCAGCCGTCGACGGCGAGGTTGCCCTTGAGGACCGCGAGGCCGCCGTCCTTGGAGTAGGCGTGCTCGACGCTGCGGATGCAGCCTTCCGCCGCGTCCTCGTCCAGGGCCTCCCAGCGCTCGGACTGGGAGAACGCCTCGGAGGAGCGGACGCAGCCCGGGGCCGCGTGCCACAGTTCCACCGCCTCGGGGGACGGGGAGCCGCCACGCACGTCCCACGTCTTCAGCCAGTCCGCGAGGGAGGGGCTGTGGACGGAGTGCACGTCCTCGTTGAGGAGGCCGCCGCGGTGCAGTTCGCCGAGGAGGGCGGGGATACCGCCGGCGCGGTGCACGTCCTCCATGTAGTACGTGCGGGTCTTCGCGACGTTCGGGGCCACCTTGGCCAGGCAGGGCACCCGGCGCGAGACCTCGTTGATCTCCTCCAGACCGAAGGGGACGCCCGCCTCCTGGGCGGCGGCCAGCAGGTGCAGGATCGTGTTGGTGGAGCCGCCCATCGCGATGTCCAGCGCCATGGCGTTCTCGAACGCGGCGAAGGTCGCGACACTGCGGGGCAGGACCGTGTCGTCGTCCTGCTCGTAGTAGCGGCGGGTGATGTCCATGACCGTGCGGGCGGCGTCGACGTACAGCTGCTTACGGGCCGTGTGGGTCGCCAGGACCGAGCCGTTGCCCGGGAGCGAGAGACCGATGGCCTCGGTCAGGCAGTTCATCGAGTTGGCGGTGAACATGCCGGAGCAGGAGCCGCAGGTCGGACAGGCGTTCTCCTCGATACGGAGGATGTCCTCGTCCGAGATCTTGTCGTTCACGGCGTCGGAGATCGCGTCGACCAGGTCGAGGGTGCGGACCGTGCCGTCGACGAGGGTGGCCCGGCCGGCCTCCATGGGGCCGCCGGAGACGAAGACCGTGGGGATGTCGAGCCGCAGCGCCGCCATCAGCATGCCCGGCGTGATCTTGTCGCAGTTGGAGATGCAGACCAGGGCGTCGGCGCAGTGCGCCTCGACCATGTACTCGACCGAGTCGGCGATCAGGTCGCGGGAAGGCAGGGAGTACAGCATGCCGCCGTGGCCCATCGCGATGCCGTCGTCCACGGCGATCGTGTTGAACTCGCGCGGGATGCCGCCCGCCTCCTTGATCGCCTCGCTGACGATCCGGCCGACCGGCTGGAGGTGGGTGTGGCCCGGCACGAACTCCGTGAAGCTGTTGGCGACCGCGATGATCGGCTTGCGGCCGATGTCCGCGCCCGGTACACCGGAGGCGCGCATAAGGGCGCGGGCGCCCGCCATGTTGCGGCCGTGGGTGACTGTGCGGGACCTCAGCTCGGGCATCGTCGCTCGCTCCTTCAGGCAGATAGGGCTGTCATCGAGCGTACGCCCGTTGCCCAGGCTTCGGGACGAGGTGTCCGGGATGCGGGACGGGTGTCTCGCCGGTCCGGCCTCACGGCCCGGTCAGATGCCCCTGCACCACCGGGGCCACCCGCGCCACGATCTGCTCCAGGTCCGCCGACGCCAGCGGCTCCAGCTTGATCACGTACCGCAGCATCGCGCATCCCACCAGCTGGGCGGCGGCCAGTTCGGCGCGCAGTGACGCGTCCGGGAGGTCCAGCTGCTCGGCGAGACGGCGCAGCAGCTGGGCGGCGATCAGCCGGCGGAAGACGGCAGCGGCCGTCTCGTTGTTCACGGCCGAGCGGAGGATCGCCAGCAGCGGGGTACGGGTGGTGGGGTTCTCCCAGATACCGAAGACGAAGCGGGTCAGGCGCTCGCCGACGCCGTCCACCGGGCCGTCGGCGATCGCGACGGGCGCGTCCAGCGCCGGGGCGAAGGCGACCGAGATGGCGGCCTCGAAGACCTGTTCCTTGGTGCCGAAGTAGTGGTGGACGAGGGCCGAGTCGACGCCGGCGGCCTTGGCGATGCCGCGGACGGACGTCTTGTCGTACCCGAGTTCGGAGAACTCCTCGCGGGCGGCGACGAGGATACGGTCCCGGGTGTCCGCCGACTCGGCGCGCGGGGGGCGGCCACGGCGGCGGGGGCCTGTCCCGTTGCCGGCCGGAGCGGTGCCGGTCACCGGCGGGGCACCTGCACCGCCGAGGCCAGGTGCAGGCGGGTGAAGGCCAGGGCCTCCGCGAGGTCGGCCTCGCGCTCGGCTCCGGACATCGCGCGCCGGGTGTTCACCTCGATGACCACATGCCCGTCGAAGCCGGTGAGCGCCAGGCGCTCCAGGAGCTCGGCGCAGGGCTGGGTGCCACGGCCGGGCACCAGGTGCTCGTCCTTGGCGGAGCCGCGGCCGTCGGCGAGGTGGACGTGGCCGAGCCGGCCCGCCATCCGGTCGAACATGGCCAGCGCGTCCGTGCGGGAGGTCGCGGCATGGCTGAGGTCGATCGTGAAGTGCCGGTAGTCGTCCTTGGTGACGTCCCAGTCGGGGGCGTACGCGAGCATCTCGCGGTCGCGGTAGCGCCAGGGGTACATGTTCTCCACCGCGAACCGGACGTCCGTCTCGTTCGCCATGCGCCAGACCCCCTCGACGAAGTCGCGGGCGTACTGGCGCTGCCAGCGGAACGGCGGGTGGACGACGACCGTGTCCGCACCCAGCTTCTCGGCGGCGGCCCGGGCCCGCTGGAGCTTGACCCAGGGGTCGGTGGACCAGACCCGCTGGGTGATCAGCAGACAGGGGGCGTGCACGGCGAGGATCGGGATCCGGTGGTAGTCGCTCAGCCTGCGCAGGGCCTCGATGTCCTGGCTGACCGGGTCGGTCCACACCATGACCTCGACGCCGTCGTAGCCGAGGCGCGCGGCGATCTCGAAGGCCGTCGCCGTCGACTCCGGATAGACGGAGGCCGTGGAGAGCGCGACCTTCGCATCCGGGATACGGACGACGTCCCTTGGTTCTGCCACGAGGGACAGGTTACGGGGTGCGGTCGGGTGGGAGCGGGGTGCGTCTTCGCCGGTGTGACGATCGTCGCGTCCGGGCTGGGGCCGGGCGCCCGCACGCCGTCGCGGACCGCCCGCGCTCCCCGCGGGGGCGGCTAGGCCGAACCCATGTGGTCGAGGCGCCGCAGGATGATGCCCTCCCGCAGCGCCCACGGGCACACCTCCACCGTCTCGACCCCGAACAGGTCCATCGCGGCCTCCGCCACCAGCGCGCCCGCCACCAGCTGGCCCGAGCGGCCCTCGGAGACCCCGGGGAGCGCGCTGCGCTGGGCCGTGTCCATGGCCGCCAGCCTCGGCACCCAGGTCTCCAGGGAGCTGCGCTTGAGCTCGCGCTGGACGTAGAGGCCGTCGGCGGAGCGGGCCGCGCCGGCGATACGGGCCAGTTGCTTGAAGGTCTTGGACGTGGCGACCACGTGGTCGGGGGCGCCGAAGCGGCTGAACTCGCCGACCGTACGCGCGATCTCGGCCCGTACATGGCGGCGCAGAGCCCGTATGTCGTCCGAGGCCGGCGGGTCGCCGGGCAGCCAGCCGGCGGTGAGCCGGCCGGCGCCGAGCGGCAGTGAGACGGCCGTGTCCGGCTCCTCGTCGATGCCGTACGCGATCTCCAGGGAGCCGCCCCCGATGTCCAGGACCAGCAGCTTTCCGGCCGACCAGCCGAACCAGCGGCGTACCGCGAGGAACGTCAGCCGGGCCTCGTCGGCACCGGTGAGGACCTGAAGTTCGACGCCGGTCTCGGCCTTCACGCGCGCGAGCACGTCGTCGGCGTTGCTGGCCTCGCGCACCGCGGAGGTGGCGAACGGCAGCAGGTCCTCGACGCCCTTGTCCTCCGCGGCCTGGAGGGCCTCGTGGATGACACCGATCAGTTTCTCGACGCCGTCGGGACCGATCGCGCCGTTGCCGTCGAGGAGTTGGGCAAGGCGCAGATCCGCCTTGTGCGAGTGCGCGGGCAGCGGGCGTGCGCCGGGGTGCGCGTCCACCACCAGCAGATGCACCGTGTTGGATCCCACGTCGAGGACACCGAGTCTCATGTACGGAACGCTACTGCCAGGTGGCCGGGAACCCATCCTTGGAGGGCGTCCCCGAAGCGACCTCGCGCGACTTACCCTGTACAGGTGCCAAAGACGAAAAAGACGAAGGACCACAAGGGCGCCAAATCCGCCGACGGTTCTTCTCGGGTGAAGCCACCGAAGAAGTCGAAGACGTCACAGCAGGCTCCGGCAGGCGACGAGAAGGGCCTCGACTTCGCGCGCGCATGGGTGGAGTTCCCGGATCCGGCGGACGACGAGCAGGTGTTCCGCTGTGATCTGACGTGGCTGACCTCCCGTTGGAACTGCATCTTCGGCAGCGGCTGCCAGGGCATCCAGGCGGGCCGCGCGGACGACGGCTGCTGCTCCCTGGGGGCGCACTTCTCGGACGAGGACGACGAGAAGCGGGTCGCCGATCATGTGTCGAGGCTCACGCCGGACGTCTGGCAGCACCACGCCGAGGGCACGCGGAACGGCTGGGTCTCGGAGGACGAGGAAGGCTCCCGCCAGACCCGCCCGTACAACGGCTCGTGCATCTTCCAGAACCGGCCCGGCTTCGCGGGCGGCGCGGGCTGCTCGCTGCACATCCTGGCGCTGCGGGAGGGCCGCGAGCCGCTGGAGACCAAGCCGGACGTCTGCTGGCAGCTCCCGATCCGCCGCACGTACGACTGGATCGACCGGCCCGACGACACGCGTGTCCTGCAGGTCTCGATCGGCGAGTACGACCGCAGGGGCTGGGGTCCGGGCGGCCACGACCTGCACTGGTGGTGCACGTCGGCGACCTCGGCACACGGCGCGGGCGACCCGGTCTACGTCTCCTACCGCCCGGAACTGACCGAACTGATGGGCAAGGCCGGCTACGACCGCCTGGCGGAACTCTGCGAGCAGCGCCTGGCTTCCCGGCTGCCGCTGGTGGCCCCGCATCCGGCGGACCCGACGGACTGAGGCACTTCTCGGGGGCGCGGCGCGCCCTTTCGGGGGCGCTGGGGGCACCGCCGGCCGCAGGCTGGG
This sequence comes from Streptomyces sp. NPDC059224, assembly GCF_042754285.1. Taxonomy (NCBI): domain Bacteria; kingdom Bacillati; phylum Actinomycetota; class Actinomycetes; order Kitasatosporales; family Streptomycetaceae; genus Streptomyces; species Streptomyces sp. NPDC059224. The sequence goes on along the minus strand of NZ_JBHZAN010000030.1, from coordinate 129,692 downwards.
GGAGGTACTGCGCGACCAGCCACGTCGGGCGCGCGCCCGCAGCCGCACCGCATCCCGTCACGGACCGGCTGGCGCTCCCGCGCTCTCACTCTCCGTCGGCGAGGCCGACCCCGTAGGGCTCGGCGTGTCCGATTCGGTCGGGGTCGGTGTGGACGTCGGCTCGCTCGGCGAAGGCGTCGGCTCGGCGGAGGCCGACCCGGTGGGCGTCGGCGTCGGCCGGGCCGGAGGCGTCGGCCCCCGCTTCACCGGCGGAGCCGTCCCGTAGCCGTCGATCGACACCACCGCCCCGGCCGGCGCCACCGCCACCCGCGCGCTCCAGTGCCCGGCGGGCTCCCGCAGATGATCGACGTAAACCCTGACCGTGAGCGACTCGCCCGGCCGGAGCGTTCCGGAGGACCGCGAGAAGTACAGCCATCCCGCCGAGGTGGACACCGACCACCGCATCGGCGCGTCCCCGCCCGCCACGAGCGTGATCAGCGTCGTGTCGCCGTCGTTCGCGGCCGTCACCCCGAGGTGCCCGGCGCCGGCCTTCGTCCGGTCGCCGCCGGCGACGCCGACCACCTCCACCGAGACGTCGGCCTTGCCGTCCTTCCCGATCCGCGGGCCGGGTCTGGTGCCGGCGTTCCCGGCGTTCTCGTAGCCCCCGGCGTCGCCGCCGGCCAGCGTGTCGGGGCCGGAGGCCTCGCGGGCGGTCACGGACGGCCCCTCGTGGCTCTCCCCCGCCGGCGAACCCCGGTACGCCGCCCACAGGGCCAGCACCGGTGCCGCCACCACGGTGGCGACGACGGTCGTCGTGACCGCACGCGCGCGCAGCCGGTCGCGGCGGGCCGCGCGGTCCTTGGGGTCCATCGGGAAACCGCGCCGGTCGAAGCGCGGCACGGCGCCGCCCCGCGCGCGCGGGGGGTGCGCCATCGCCAGGTGCAGGGCCGCTCGGGGCGCCTCCAGGACCGGCAGCTCGGCGGGTGTGCTGATCGTGCCGGGCCACCGGCCGGGGGCCGCGCGTTCCGCGGTGCGGCGGCAGCGCGGGCAGTCGTCGACGTGCCGGACCAGTTCGCGGCGCAGGGCGCTGCTCAGCACCAGCTGGCTGTCCCCGGTGAGGTGGGACACGCTGGGGCAGCCGCCGGTCTCGACGACCGCGAGCGCCGCCCGGGTGCGTTCCACCTCGCAGGCGGCGGAGGCGAGCAGCTCACGGGCGCCGGCCAGGTCCATGCCGAGGACGGCGGCGACCTCGTCGGCGGCGAGGTGGTGGCGTACGGCGAGTTCGAGCGCCTCGCGCTGCTCCGGGGTGGTGCCGGCGGCCTCGGGCCAGGCGAGCTGGGCGAGTTCACCGCGCCGCCGCTCCTCGGTCTCGGCGGCGGCCGGCGGTTCGGGGGCGGTGGGCCGGCCCGCCGCATGGGTGGCCTGACGTTTCTGCCTGGCCTCGGCCAGCCCGCGCAGACAGGCCCAGCGGGCCAGCGCGTACAGCCAGGCCCTGCGGTCCGCGCCGCCCTCAGGGACGCGCTGGCCGCGGCGCTCGGCGACGGCGAGGGCGTCCCCGAGGGCGGAGGTCGCCGCGTCGTGGTCGCACAGCACCGAGAGGCAGTACGTGAACAGCCCGTCCAGGTACGGCTCGTAGCGCGCCGGAGGTCGCTGCGCCAGCGCACGCGCCGCCGTACGATCGCGCGCTTCACGCGCCCCCCGGTGCGCCCGGTGCGCGCCGGTCATGCGGGTCGAGGTTTCCGGGCTGCTGCTCATCACCCGTGCGACCGTAGGCGGCGGCGTAACGTCCCTTCTGGCACCTTGAGCACTTTTAATCCGTACGGGTGAAACGATCCCTCATAAGGGGACATGAACCCGTTGTCCCGCGGCTCGTTCCCGATCAGGTACGGCCGGTACCCGTCCCTCCGCATCCGTCACGGGCGCCACCACGGCCCCGCTGTCAGTGGCGGGGGCTACGGTTTCCGCATGGCTGCCCGTACCAAGACCGCGAAAGACCGTCCGTCGTACCGCTGCACCGAGTGCGGCTGGCAGACGGCCAAGTGGCTCGGCCGCTGCCCCGAGTGCCAGGCCTGGGGGACGGTCGAGGAGTACGGCACCCCCGCGGTCCGCACCACGGCGCCCGGCCGGGTCACCACCTCCGCGGTGCCCATCGGCGAGGTCGACGGCCGCCGGGCCACCGCGCGCCCGACCGGCGTGCCGGAGCTGGACCGGGTGCTGGGCGGCGGCCTGGTCCCCGGCGCGGTCGTCCTGCTGGCCGGCGAGCCCGGCGTCGGCAAGTCCACCCTCCTGCTCGACGTGGCGGCCAAGTCGGCGAGCGAGGAGCACCGCACGCTCTATGTCACCGGCGAGGAGTCGGCGAGCCAGGTCCGGCTGCGCGCCGACCGCATCGGCGCCATCGACGACCACCTCTATCTCGCCGCCGAGACCGATCTGGCCGCCGTCCTCGGCCACTTGGACGCGGTCAAGCCCTCGCTGCTGATCCTGGACTCCGTCCAGACGGTCGCGTCCCCCGAGATCGACGGCGCGCCCGGCGGCATGGCCCAGGTGCGGGAGGTGGCCGGGGCGCTCATCCGCGCCTCCAAGGACCGGGGCATGTCGACCCTCCTGGTGGGCCATGTCACCAAGGACGGCTCGATCGCCGGTCCCCGCCTCCTCGAACACCTCGTGGACGTCGTGCTGCACTTCGAGGGCGACCGGCACGCGCGCCTGCGGCTCGTGCGGGGCGTCAAGAACCGCTACGGCACGACGGACGAGGTCGGCTGCTTCGAACTGCACGACGAGGGCATCACGGGCCTGGCCGACCCGAGCGGACTCTTCCTGACACGACGTGACGAACCGGTCCCGGGGACCTGTCTGACGGTCACCCTCGAGGGCCGCCGTCCGCTGGTCGCCGAGGTCCAGGCGCTGACCGTGGATTCCCAGATCCCCTCCCCCCGCCGCACCACCTCCGGCCTGGAGACCTCCCGGGTCTCGATGATGCTGGCGGTGCTGGAGCAGCGCGGGCGGATCAGCGCGCTCGGCAAGCGGGACATCTACTCCGCGACCGTGGGCGGCGTGAAGCTCTCGGAGCCCGCGGCCGACCTGGCGATCGCCCTCGCCCTGGCCTCCGCCGCGAGCGACACCCCGCTCCCCAAGAACCTGGTCGCCATCGGCGAGGTCGGCCTCGCGGGCGAGGTCAGACGGGTCACCGGCGTCCAGCGCAGGCTCGCGGAGGCGCACCGTCTGGGCTTCACGCACGCGCTCGTACCGAGCGATCCCGGCAAGATCCCGGCGGGCATGAAGGTCCTGGAAGTCGCGGACATGGGGGACGCGCTGCGGGTGCTGCCGCGGTCCCGTCGCCGAGAGGCCCCACGGGAGACGGAGGAGCGCCGGTAGACTTTGCCCTGGTCTCGCCCGTCCGTACGAACCGCGTGCGGGTGCGGGAGCGCTTCAGAACCTGCGACCGGAGGAGTGCAGTGGCAGCCAACGACCGGGCAACGGCTCCCGGAAAGTCCGGTGGGAGTGCCGGTTCCGATGGCCTGATGCGCGCCTCGCTGAGCGCCGTGGCTCCGGGCACGTCGATGCGCGACGGCCTGGAGCGGGTCCTCCGCGGCAACACCGGCGGGCTCATCGTCCTCGGCTTCGACAAGACGGTCGAGACGATGTGCACGGGCGGTTTCGTCCTTGATGTCGAGTTCACGGCGACCCGGCTGCGCGAGCTGTGCAAGCTCGACGGCGGAATCGTGATCTCCTCCGACCTGTCGAAGATCCTCCGTGCGGGTGTCCAGTTCGTACCGGACGCGACGATCCCCACCGAGGAGACGGGCACCCGCCACCGCACGGCCGACCGCGTCTCCAAGCAGGTCGGGTTCCCGGTGGTCTCGGTCTCGCAGTCGATGCGGCTGATCGCGCTCTACGTCGACGGGCAGCGCCGTGTCCTGGAGGACTCGGCGGCGATCCTCTCCCGCGCGAACCAGGCGCTGGCGACCCTGGAGCGGTACAAGCTCCGCCTGGACGAGGTCGCGGGAACGTTGTCAGCGCTGGAGATCGAGGACCTGGTGACGGTCCGCGACGTCTCGGCCGTCGCCCAGCGACTGGAGATGGTCCGCCGCATCGCCACCGAGATCGCCGAGTACGTCGTCGAACTGGGCACCGACGGGCGGCTGCTCGCGCTCCAGCTGGACGAGCTGATCGCCGGTGTCGAGCCCGAGCGCGAGCTGGTGGTCCGGGACTACGTCCCCGAGCCCACGGCCAAACGCTCCCGCACCGTCGACGAGGCGCTCTACGAGCTGGACGCGCTGAGCCACGCGGAGCTGCTGGAACTGCCGACGGTGGCGCGGGCACTGGGGTACACGGGTTCCCCGGAGGCGCTGGACTCGGCGGTGTCGCCGCGCGGCTTCCGGCTGCTGGCGAAGGTTCCGCGGCTGCCCGGGGCGATCATCGACCGGCTGGTGGAGCACTTCGGGGGCCTGCAGAAACTGCTCGCGGCGAGCGTGGACGACCTGCAGACCGTGGACGGGGTCGGCGAGGCGCGGGCGCGCAGCGTCCGGGAGGGCCTGTCGAGGCTGGCGGAGTCGTCGATCCTCGAACGCTACGTGTAGCTCCGCTGGTGAGGCTGGTCACTCCGCCGGCTAGGCGGTCCGCTCGGCCACGGGCCGGTGGGGGCTTGTCGCGCAGTTCCCCACGCCCCTGACGGGGCGCGCGGCTGCGGGCAGTCGTGCCGCTGGGGCGGCACGGGTGGGCGCAGCGGCACCCGCCCGGCGCCGGTAGGCCCCCACGCCCTAGTCCGCCGCCAGGACGAAAGACGCCTGGGCCTTCGTGAAGCCCGGTGTCGCGGCTTCCAGCAGATACGTGCCCGACCCCGCCGATCCCGCCGAAGGCGTCGCGCACTGGGGAGCGCTCGGCCTGCGGTCCCACTTCAGCGTGTAGGTGATGCTGCTGCCCGCCGGCACGCGGTACCAGCGGGTCGCCGTCGTCCTCGGGCAGTCCGCCGACGACCAGTAGATGTCGTCCGCGCTGGCCGGCGTGATCGTCAACACCGCGTTCTTCGGTCCGAGATCGACCTTGCAGTCGCTGGACGACCGGTTCTTGGCGGTGAGTTCGAAGGTCGGCGTCTGCTCCGGCGAGTAGGAGTTGTGCAGGCTCTTCAGGCTCAACGACACAGACTGCGCCGTGCAGTTGGGGAGGGTGGAGGTTCCCGGCAGCGAGGCGACCGTACCGCCGGAGCCCGAGGTGACATCCCCCGAGCCCGACGAGGCACCCGAGGACCCGCCGGAACCGGACGACGAACCGTCACCCGGCCCGTCCGAACTCCCGCCGCCGGAACCGGAACCGGAGCCGGTGCTCGCGCCGGACGACGCGCCACCGCCACCGCTCGACTCGTCCCGCCCGCCCGGCGCCTGGCTGATCGCCGGCCCGCTGCCGGACGGCCCCGGCGTGATCGTGGACGCGGGATTCTTGCCGTCCGCCCCGTCGTCGCCCTTCTTGCCGCCCCCGCCGCCCGACGTGACGATCCAGGTGATCAGCAGCGCCAGCACGGCGACGACGGACACCATGACGACCCTCCGTCGCCAGTAGATGGAGGAGGGAAGCGGCCCGACCGGATTGCGCAGAGATCCCACGGCGCAAACTGTACGAGAGATCCACGCACTTCCTCGCCCCACCCGCCGCTCAAACCTCAACTTTTCCGGATCATCATTTCGGCAACTCCCCTCGGCACACTCCCTCTTCGCGTGACAGGCGGGCGGGGCGGGTCGGGAGAACCGGGCCCGGGGACGGGCGCCGGACACGCGGGCCCCGGACCGGCGGCCGCGCGGCCCCGCCGGGAAGCACGTCCAACCCAGCCGTGGCCGGACATGGCAGGATCGGAAGGGCCATGACTGAGAAGCTCCACGCCCCCGTGATCGCCTGGTTCGACGCCCATGCCCGTGACCTCCCCTGGCGCCGCCCGGAGGCGGGCCCGTGGGGTGTGATGGTCAGCGAGTTCATGCTGCAGCAGACCCCGGTCAGCCGGGTGCTGCCCGTCTACGAGCAGTGGCTGGCCCGCTGGCCGCGCCCCGCCGACCTCGCCGCCGAGGCGCCCGGCGAGGCGGTGCGCGCCTGGGGCCGGCTCGGCTATCCGCGCCGCGCCCTGCGGCTGCACGGCGCCGCCGTCGCCATAACGGAACGGCACGACGGCGACGTACCGACCGACCACGCGCAGCTGCTCGCGCTGCCGGGCATCGGCGAGTACACCGCCGCGGCCGTCGCCTCCTTCGCGTACGGGCAGCGGCACGCCGTGCTCGACACCAATGTGCGGCGGGTGTTCGCCCGGGCCGTGACCGGTGTGCGGTACCCGCCGAACGCCACCACCGCCGCCGAGCGGCGGCTCGCCCGCGAACTGCTGCCGGAGGACGAGCCGACCGCCGCCCGCTGGGCCGCCGCCTCCATGGAGCTGGGTGCGCTGGTGTGCACGGCGAAGAACGAGACGTGTCCGCGGTGCCCGATCGCCGGGGAGTGCGCCTGGCGGCTGGCCGGCAAGCCGGAGCACGACGGGCCGCCCCGGCGCGGGCAGACGTACGCCGGTACCGACCGGCAGGTGCGCGGCAAGCTGCTGGCGGTGCTGCGCGAGGCGTCCGCCCCCGTGCCGCAGGCGGCGCTCGACCGGGTGTGGCACGAGCCGGTGCAGCGGGCCCGCGCGCTGGACGGGCTGGTCTCCGACGGGCTGGTGGAGCCACTCTCGGGCGGCCTGTACCGGCTGCCGCTGGGCTGACGAACAGCCACATCGCAGCAGAGAGGGCCGTGTTACGGCCCCGCCCGCACGACAAATACCCCCATAACCGCCCATAGGACGAGGCTCGCTTACCCCGCGCCTACTTCCGTTACACAACCGACGGACAGCCGATTGCTACCCGCAGGCTGCTCCGCACAGCCCCGTGACAACCGGTCCGTAGCTTCGTTTCTGTGCCCGCCACGACCGCGGGACGGCAGGAACTCAGGCACAGGGCCGGGGAAAACGGGGATCGGGAGGCGGTTGATCATGGCGCAGGGCGAGGTGCTCGAATTCGAGGAGTACGTCCGCACGCGGCAGGACGCGCTGCTGCGCAGCGCCCGCCGCCTGGTCCCGGACCCGACGGACGCCCAGGACCTGCTCCAGACCGCGCTGGTCCGGACGTACGGCCGCTGGGAGACCATCGAGGACAAGCGGCTCGCGGACGCCTACCTGCGCCGGGTCATGATCAACACGCGCACCGAGTGGTGGCGGGCCCGGAAGCTGGAGGAGGTCCCGACCGAGCAGCTGCCCGACGCCAGCGTGGAGGACTCCACCGAGCAGCACGCGGACCGCGCGCTCCTCATGGACATCATGAAGGTACTTGCTCCGAAGCAGCGCAGTGTCGTGGTGCTGCGACACTGGGAGCAGATGTCCACGGAGGAGACGGCCGCCGCCCTCGGCATGTCGGCCGGAACGGTCAAGAGCACGCTGCACCGGGCGCTCGCCCGGCTCCGCGAGGAGCTGGAGTCACGCGACCTCGACGCACGCGCGCTGGAGCGTGAGGAGCGGGAGCGTTGCGCGGCCTGACCGGCACAGGGCCCAGACGGGGCCCGGCGAGTGCACAGGCGGTGAGTACGGCGGTGGCCGTGCTCATCGCCCTCGCCCTTTTCGCCGCCGCCTGCGGCACCGGCGGCACCGGCGCCCGGGACGAGGGTCCGGCGCACGCCGACTCGGCGCAGAAGGCCCCGGCCGCCGCCGTTCCCTCGCCCAACCCGTCCCAGACGTACGCGAAGGTCGACGCGGTCGCCCTCGTGAAGACCGATCCGGCGGTCTCCGCCACCGTGAAGCGGGACCTGAAGCCGTGCGCGGGCGACGAGTACCCGGTCGACGTCACCTATGGCGATCTGACCGGCGGCCCGGCCGAGGACATCGTCGTGAACGTACTGACCTGCGGGGACGCGGTCGGGGTGGGGGCGTACGTGTACCGCGAGGAGAGCGGCGCGTACAAGAACGTGTTCAAGGCCGAGGAGTCACCGGTCTACGCGGAGATCGACCGGGGAGACCTGAGCGTCACCAAGCAGGTGTACGAGAGGGGCGACCCGGTGTCGAGCCCGTCCGGCGAGAACGTGATCACCTACGGCTGGACCGCGGGGCGCTTCGTCCAGCAGGACTTCCACCACACCGACTACGGCAACGCGACCGGCAGCGGCAACGCCACGCCGGTCCCCTCACCCGCCGGCTGACCCCACCCCCCACCACACGAGAGAGCAGGGATGGCAGACCAGACCCACGTCCTGTTCGTCGAGGACGACGACGTCATCCGCGAGGCCACCCAGCTCGCCCTGGAGCGGGACGGCTTCGCGGTCACCGCCATGCCCGACGGGCTGTCCGGCCTGGAGGCGTTCCGGGCCGACCGGCCCGACATCGCCCTGCTGGACGTGATGGTGCCGGGCCTGGACGGGGTGAGCCTGTGCCGGCGCATCCGCGACGAGTCCACGGTGCCGGTGATCATGCTGTCGGCGCGCGCCGACTCCATCGACGTGGTGCTGGGTCTGGAGGCGGGCGCCGACGACTACGTCACCAAGCCGTTCGACGGCGCGGTGCTGGTCGCCCGGATCCGCGCCGTGCTGCGGCGCTTCGGGCACGCGAGCGGCGGCGACCGGCCGCACGAGGACACGGCTGAGGCGACCGGCGGCCCGCTGACCTTCGGCGAGCTGGAGATCGACACCGAGGGCATGGAGGTGCGCCGGGCCGGACAGCCGGTCGCGCTCACCCCGACCGAGATGCGGCTGCTCCTGGAGTTCTCCTCGGCACCGGGGACCGTGCTCTCCCGGGACAAGCTGCTGGAACGCGTCTGGGACTACGGCTGGGGCGGGGACACCCGGGTCGTCGACGTCCATGTGCAGCGGTTGCGTACGAAGATCGGCCAGGATCGCATCGAGACGGTCCGCGGTTTCGGTTACAAGCTGAAGGCCTGAGCGGGGCGGTCATGCGGGGGCTCATCAGATCCGTCAGGAGATCCGTCCAGCGGTCCGTCCGGCACCGCGGTCCGCGGCTGCGCACCGGGCTGCGGTGGAAGCTGAGCGCGGCGATCGCGCTGGTCGGCGCGCTGGTCGCGGTCGCGCTGAGCCTGGTGGTGCACAACGCCGCCCGGGTCTCGATGCTGGACAACGCGCGCGACCTGGCCAACGAACGGCTGCAGATCGCACAGCGCAACTACGAGCTGTACGGCCGGGCGAACTTCCCCGACGTGAAGGTCAACGACCCCGAGCTGCCGCCGGCGCTGCGTGAGCGGGTCGACGCGGGCCGCCGGGCGACCGACGTCATCGACCCGGGCAGCGGCGCGCCGGACATCTGGGCGGCGGTGCAGGCCAAGGACGGGCGGGTGCTGTCCCTGCACGGCACCTTCCCGAACCGCAGCAGCGACGTGCTCAAGGACCTCGACCAGGCCCTGGTCATCGGCTCCATCGCGGTCGTGCTCGGCGGCAGCGCGCTCGGCGTGCTGATCGGCGGGCAGCTCTCACGGCGGCTGCGCAAGGCGGCGGCCGCGGCCAACCAGGTCGCCCAGGGCGAACCGGACGTACGGGTGCGGGAGGCCATCGGCGGGTTCGTACGGGACGAGACCGACGACCTGGCGCGCGCGGTGGACGCCATGGCGGACGCGTTGCAGCAGCGGCTCGAGGCCGAGCGGCGAGTGACGGCCGACATCGCCCACGAGCTGCGTACGCCGGTGACCGGGCTGCTCACGGCCGCCGAACTGCTGCCTCCCGGCCGCCCGACCGAGCTGGTCCTGGACCGGGCGAAGGCGATGCGCACCCTCGTGGAGGACGTGCTGGAGGTGGCCCGGCTCGACAGCGCCTCCGAGCGGGCCGAGCTGCAGGACATCATGCTGGGCGATTTCGTCGCGCGGCGGGTGGCCGCGAAGGACCCGGCCATCGAGGTGCGGGTGGTGCACGAGTCGGAGGTCACCACCGATCCGCGCCGCCTTGAGCGGGTGCTGTTCAACCTGCTCGCCAACGCGGCCCGGCACGGCAGGCCGCCCATCGAGGTGACCGTCGAGGGCCGGGTCATCCGGGTCCGCGACCACGGCCCCGGCTTCCCCGAGAAGCTTCTGGCGGAGGGCCCGAGCCGCTTCCGCACCGGCAGCGAGGACCGCGCGGGCCAGGGCCACGGCCTGGGCCTGACCATCGCGGCCGGCCAGGCGCGCGTCCTGGGCGCCCGGCTGACCTTCCGCAACGTCCGGCCGGTGGGCGCGCCCGACCACATCCGCGCGGAGGGCGCGGTGGCCGTGCTGTGGCTCCCGGAACACGCCCCGACCGCCACAGGCAGCTACCCGATACTCCCGGGCCCGCCCCAAACCCACCGCTGACCCACCGAATCACCAGCTCCAGAGCCTCGGCGGCCACGGCCGGAGGTCGAAGCCTCGGCGGCTGCGGGTCCGAGGACGGAGCCTCGGCGGCCACGGATCCCAGCCCGACCGCGGCCGCGGCAGTCACGGGCCGCGGCTGATCAAGACGCGGCGGGCACGGGCCACGGCAGACAAGGAGCGTGGCGGGCACGGGCCACGGCAGGCCGAGGACATGGCCGGCGCGCGCCGGGAC